>NZ_CAWNTB010000142.1:0-33352 GCF_963877065.1 Vibrio sp. V01_P9A10T6 | reverse complement strand
GGATAAATGTTTAATTCATCCATGTAATTCAGATACCCCAAAAGTAGTAGACACAAGCTATTTAAAACAGAATTGGAATGGAAAAACGCTAGATATCAAAAAAAAGCAATCCTCTTTTGATATTCGTTGGTTCTTACCTGAATTATCGCAACATAAACATTTAATCGCTGAGATTGTTTTATTCTCTTTCGTACTGCAAGTTATTGCACTTATTACACCGCTATTTTTCCAAGTCGTGATGGACAAAGTATTAGTGCATCAAGCCCACTCGACACTCGATGTTTTAGTGTTCGTCTTAGTTATTTCTGGAATAGCTGAGGTATTGCTGCGCGGTTTGCGCGAATATCAATATGCTCATACCGCTAACCGCATTGATATTAAGCTTGGCATTAAATTGGTTCACCATCTGTTTGGTTTGCCGCTGCTGTTTTTCAAATCAAGGCAAGTTGGGGCGATTGTGACTCGAGTAAGAGAGCTCGATACCATACGCGAGTTCATCACAGGTTCAATGTTTACCCTCACGATTGATCTCGTTTTTCTCGTGATCTTTTTCTATGTGATGAGCTTACTTTCTGGCGGGCTAACCTTATTGGTATTGGCCACACTGCCGTGTTATCTCTTTTTGGCTTGGTGGCTAACCCCAAGGCTGCAACAAGCGATTGAACAACAATTTACCCATATGGCGCACAACACTTCGTTTCTAACTGAAACCGTCGCGGGGAGTGATACCATTAAAAGCTTAGCGACTGAACCTCGCTTTATTCGACGTTGGGATACTCAAACCGAACAGATGATATCGAGCAACTATGTGGTTCAGCAGTGGAATAACCGCTCTAGCCACGCAGTGCAGTTCATCCAAAAAATAGCGAGCGTCTTTCTACTATGGATTGGCGCATCAGAAGTGCTCGCGTTACAAATGACCATAGGTCAACTGATCGCTTTTAACATGCTCGCCAGTCATGTTGCACAAACTCTTGCCCGGCTCGTCGAGCTGTGGGGACAATTTATACAAGCGCAAATTGCAGTCGATAAACTTTCCGACCTACTCAATTTGCCCACCGAGCAGCAGCAAGCCAGCCATTCCCTACAACTGCAAGGTGCGATCACTCTCAGTAAAGTGAGTTTCCGTTATCAACCCGATTTGCCGCTGACCATCAATCAGCTTTCACTCAATATCCAAGCGGGTGAGAAAATTGGTGTAGTCGGTGGCTCGGGGTCGGGAAAAAGCACCTTGGCTCGGCTTTTACTCAAGCTGTACAGCCCTGAATCAGGCCAAATCATGTTCGATAACACCTCACTCAAACAGATCGGTGTTCATGAATTGCGTCGCCAGTTGGGGGTGGTATCACAAGAGAACTTTCTCTTTAGTAAAAGTGTTAGTGACAACATTGCCCATTCAAAGCCACAAGCCAACTTGGATGAGATTGTGCAAGCGGCAAAATTAGCGGGCGCTCATGAGTTCATTTTAAAGCTGCCACTGGGTTACGACACGATTTTAGCTGAAGGGGGGCAGTCACTTTCAGGCGGACAACGACAACGTTTAGCCATTGCCCGCACACTGCTTGCAGACCCTAAGATTTTGATTCTTGATGAAGCCACCAGCGCTTTAGATGATGAATCACAAGCCATCATTCAAACCAATATGGAGCAAATTGCCGCCGGGCGCACCGTTATTACCATCGCACACCGCCTCTCTACGGTAAGAGAGTGTGACCGGATTATCGTACTGGAAAAAGGTGAGATTGCAGAGCAAGGCACGCATCTACAACTTCTCGCAGAGCAAGGCAAATATTTCCAGCTGTGGCAACTGCAACGAGCATTAAAACAAGAGGATGAGCGAGTATGATCTCTCAGTTAAAGAAGCTTCGCTCTAAGCGCCCGAAAACGAACGGCTACTTTGAGTTTTTACCCGGCCATCTTGCTCTACAGCAGAGCCCACCCTCTCCGTTTGCTCGCATCACCGCCATCACGCTAAGTGTAGGGTTACTGCTCACCTTACTTTGGACCTATTGGGGGAAATTGGATATCCAAGCGACCGCAAACGGGCGGCTGTTAGTCCCTGGGCGCTCGCAAGTGATTCAGTCTTACGAACAAAGCCGAGTAGCACAAATCCATATAGCAGACGGCGAACGTGTCGAAAAAGGGATGCCCTTACTGACTCTGGACACGTTAGGCGTTAGCCAAGATATTGAACGTTTGCGTCATCAAATACGCTATCAAACCCATGAATTTCTCAAGTATCAAGCTTTGCGTGGTAAGGCTGATCTAGCTCAACATCCCCTGTATTTGGCATTGGCACCTTCGGCACAGCAAGAGGTCATCGACAGCTTTGATACTGAAAAGAACGAATTCACATCGGTGTTGGAAAACTTGCGTGCTGAAATGCAGGTCAATCTTGCTTCCCAGTCCTCACTTGAAGTCGACATCAGAGGCTTAAAACAGTTAGTGAGTAATATTACTCAGCGCCTTGATGCTCAAAAAAAGCTCAAGCAACAGCGTTTGATCGGTCAAGTGCAGTATCTGGAGCAGGAAAAAGAGTTATTAGAATCCGAACGAGCGTTAGCCCAGCAAACATCACAACAACATGTGCTGCAAAAGCAATATCTCAACCTAGAAGAGCGTTTAAAAGCGCTGCGTGCGCAAAAAGCCAGAGAGTGGCAAGACAAAAGTCAGCAAGCACACCTACAACTCTCAGCGTTGCAACATGAACTGGACAAAGTACGCGAACATGAAGGATTACAAGTGGTTCGCTCTCCTGTCACTGGCACTGTACAGCAATTGAGTGTTCACACCCTTGGAGCGGTCTTACAACCAGCACAAAATTTGATGATTATTGTGCCTGACGAGTCGGTACAAGTCGCCGAAGTTAAAATTCTCAATAAAGACATTGGCTTTATTTATGCTGGCCAACCCGTGACGTTGAAAATTGATGCCTTTCCCTATACGCGTTACGGCACCTTGTCGGCAACATTGGTCCACGTCTCTAGAGACTCGACAATGGATGAGCAACTTGGGTTGGTTTTTCCCGCTCAAGTGCAATTGTTAAACCACACAATTGAGGTCGATGGTGCCTCTGTTGCCTTATTGCCCGGTATGTCTGTCGTGGCTGAGATTAAAACCGACCAACGTCGGATCATCGATTATCTACTCAGCCCAATCCGAGAATATCAAGCTGAAGCATTGCGAGAAAAATAGAGTGGATACCTTAACCAACACCGTCTCAACGGTTCATGATCAAGAAAGCCATGGCGCATTAGCGGCCCTCTCGTTTGCTAGCCTTTCGTTTGATAAAAAAGTCACGCCATCACAGCTGATTCATACACTAGGCGTTGCCGAAAATGAGCTCAGTGCTCTCGACATTCAGCGAGCCGCTCAATCTATTGGTCTGAAAAGCCGAATGATCACCGTCAGAGGAAGCGAGCCGATCCCGCTACCTGCATTGGTCAAAATCCGTCAGCAATGGCATGTCATTCATGCGCTAAACGAGTATGGTTGGACCTTGTACGATCCCATTAAACAGCGCTATTTCGAGTTTCCGTTGGCGCAAGGATCTTCAAGTTCCTGTTATGAGGTCTTATTACTGATTGAGCAGAGTATAGAGCCAAGCGATGTCGCTTTTGGCCTCCGCTGGTTTATGCCTTCGGTACTTCGTCAGTCAAAACAGCTACGTGATGTGTTTCTGTATTCGATTGTGCTGCAACTGTTTGCCCTGTTTGGTCCCAAACTTTTTGAAACCGTTATTGATAAGGTTCTTGTGGGGCGAAGTTTGTCGAGTTTGCACGTTTTAGCGCTGGCTATGCTTGCACTGGCCATTGCTGAACCTCTTTACAGTTATTTGCGCAATACGGTTTTTGGTCATCTTTCTAGTCAAGTCAATGCAGAGCTATCGGGGCGATTGTATCGGCATTTGATTAATCTTCCATTAAGTTATTTCAAGCAGCGTCAAACGGGGCAAATCATCGCCCGCGTACGGGAAATGGGGCAAATACGTCAGTTTTTGACGGGCTCAACCTTAATGCTGCTCTTGGATCTCATTTTTATCACCCTCTTTATTGGTGTGATGTTTCATTATGCGCCAGCGCTCACCGGGCTGATTATCGGTTCATTAGTGATTTATTTTCTGCTGTGGTTAGGTATTGGACCTTGGGTTCGTCACAAGGTAACGACAGAGTATGACGCAGAAGCAGAGACAACCACCTTCCTGACTGAATCTATAACGGGTATAGAAACAATCAAGACAACCGCAACGGAAGCTCGATTTTTAGAACGGTGGCAGCAAATACTCAGTCGACAAATTGAATGCGCGTTTTCAGCCCAAAAAGCCAGTTTAATTGCTGGGCAATTGATTGCCTTAGTGCAGAAAATAGCCGCTGCCATTTTACTTTGGTGGGGAGTCAACTTAGTGCTCAATGGGCAGCTCACCCCCGGTGAATTGGTTGCCTTCAATATGCTAGCAGGGCATGTTACTCAACCCGTTTTGCGACTTGCGCAAGTGTGGCAAGATTTCCAGCACACCTTAGTAGCCTTGCGTCGCGTTGGCGACATTCTTAACGAACCGGCTGAAAATAGTAAAGATGGCCTTGCTTCCATCCCTTCTGTTCAAGGAGGCATTGAGTTTAAAAATGTTCGCTTCCGTTATCATATCGATGCACCGGAAGTCTTAGCGAATCTCTCGTTGACCATCGCTCCGGGGCAATTTATTGGTATTACCGGGCCTTCCGGATCAGGTAAAAGTACATTAACGAAACTGCTACAGCGTCTTTATGTACCTTTGCATGGGCAAGTCTTGGTCGATGGTATGGATCTCGCCATTGCAGATCCGGTCTCGTTAAGGCGCAGCATGAGTGTGGTGCTGCAAGAAAGCATGCTATTTGCAGGCAGCGTTGCCGACAATATTCGTCTTTGTAAACCCGATGCAAGCGATGCAGAGCTGATAAACGTTGCAAAGCTTGCTGGTGCGTTAAGCTTTATTGAAGCGCTGCCACAAGGGTTTGAACAACAAGTAGGAGAAAGAGGTGCCAACTTATCTGGCGGGCAACGTCAACGCATTGCACTGGCTCGCGCATTGTTAGTTAACCCAAAAATCTTACTGCTTGATGAAGCGACTTCAGCGCTCGATTATCAGTCAGAGGCGGCCATCATGAGCAACATGGAAACCATTTGCCATGATCGAACGGTGATCAGTATTGCACATCGGTTATCGACGATTCGTCATGCCGATAACATTATCGTCATCGAAGATGGGCAAGTGGCCGAGCAAGGTACTCACGAAGCGTTGCTCGCACGCGCAGGACTTTACGCACGTTTATGGGAACAACAAGTCAGTGGTTAACTTTCTCTCCTTCAAATGGGTTAGGTATAAAAAATCTCCCCAGAAATTACTGGGTCTTAAACTTACTCACTAAATTATTCAGATCATCAGCTGAACTCGCGAGATTTTGTGAGTTCAGTAGAGCTCGGCTCGATACAACCACACTCCATAGATATTTTGCACTCTCGCGATATGCTTGCCTTGCTCAAGAAGTATCAATGACTTGCTTAAATAACTCACCGATCGGTTCATTTACCAGCA
Source organism: Vibrio sp. V01_P9A10T6 (assembly GCF_963877065.1). Taxonomy (NCBI): domain Bacteria; kingdom Pseudomonadati; phylum Pseudomonadota; class Gammaproteobacteria; order Vibrionales; family Vibrionaceae; genus Vibrio; species Vibrio sp. V01_P9A10T6. The sequence goes on along the minus strand of NZ_CAWNTB010000142.1, from coordinate 27,780 downwards.
CAATAGAAAGATTGATAACCATTTGTTCTAAATCATGCTGATTTTGTCTTTGGATTAACCTACGTTAAAAGATATGGTTGCGTTTCATCGCTTTTATTCCCCTTTTACCTAGCATTATCGACTACATCGCTCATCGGCGATCAACGTAATCATGGGTACACAACTTTTAAGGTGTCGCATCATGTCAGTTGCAGCCATTGCCGCACTCGCAGTATTTATTGGCATTCTGTTTTTTCTCTTAGGACAGCAGAAAAAGTCTCACACTCTTTCACGCTTAGTGCTACTTGGGTTGATCCTAGGCAGCGCATTTGGCCTTGCTCTACAAGTGGTTCTTGGTGAAGGACATGTGGCCATCAAGGAAACATTAGGCTGGGTCAACGTCGTCGGTAACGGCTATGTTGGTTTGCTAAAAATGGTGATTATGCCTTTGGTGCTGGTGTCGATGATCGCTGCGGTTGTGAAGCTCGATAAAGGTGGCTCGCTGGGTAAAATCTCTGGCCTGACCATTTCTATCTTACTGCTGACGACCGCTGTCTCGGCATTGATCGGTATTTTTGTCACCCAAGCTTTTGGTTTAACAGCAGACGGCCTCGTTGAAGGCAGCCGTGAAACGGCGCGTATTGCTGTACTAGAAAGCCGCGCCGCTACTGTGAGTGATTTAACTATTCCTCAAATGCTATTAAGCTTTATTCCGACCAATCCTTTTGCCGACTTAACCGGTGCTCGCTCAACCTCGATCATCGCTGTGGTTATTTTTGGCGTACTAACGGGTATTGCGGCGCGTAAAGTAATGTCAGAGAAAGCCGAGCTAGAAACGCCAATCCGCACCTTTGTCGAAGCGATACAGTCGATTGTGATGCGCCTAGTGAAAATGGTGATGGCACTAACCCCTTACGGTATTGCGGCGTTGATGGCGAAAGTTGTCGCTACATCAAGTGCGGGCGATATTCTGAGTTTGCTCGGTTTTATTGTCGCCTCTTATGTCGCCATTGCATTGATGTTTGTGGTGCACGGTATATTGGTTTCTTTTGTAGGCGTTAGCCCTAAAGAGTATTTTCAAAAAATTTGGCCAGTGTTGACCTTCGCGTTCACCTCACGTAGCTCAGCGGCAACCATTCCTCTGAATGTAGAAGCGCAAATCACTAAGCTGAACGTACCACCAGCAATTGCCAACCTATCGGCTTCATTCGGTGCCACTATTGGTCAAAACGGCTGCGCTGGTATTTACCCAGCCATGCTCGCTGTGATGGTTGCTCCTACCGTCGGTATTAATCCAATGGACGTGCACTTTATTTTGTCGCTAGTGGCTATTATCGCAATCAGCTCATTTGGTATTGCCGGCGTCGGTGGCGGTGCCACTTTTGCAGCCTTAATCGTGCTACCAGCGATGGGCCTACCAGTGACGATTGCAGCACTGCTTATCTCCATTGAACCGTTGATTGATATGGCCCGCACCGCGTTGAACGTTTCAGGCTCAATGACGGCAGGTACCATTACCAGCCGCTTACTGAACGGTAAACAGGTACAAGTTCAAGAACAGCAAGCCTAGAAAGTATCGAACGTTCTCGTTTTTCTCCAAGCCGGTGCCAATGCGCCGGCTTTTTCATTTCAAATCCTCATCAGAGCATGCTTCGCACATTGCTATGTCACACAGGCAATGGTCTAATAAACCTTAAATTTCAGCGACTGGATACTATCGAATGCGACAAGAGCACCCGCCTACTTTCTTTTTCCTCGACTATGAGACGTGGGGAGTCAACCCTGCGAAAGATCGTCCGAGCCAATTTGCGGGCGTTCGCACCGATATGGATTTTAATATTATTGGCGAACCACTGGTCATCTATTGCCAACCACCAGCGGACTATCTGCCTTCTCCAGAAGCGGCGCTTATTACGGGTATCACTCCACAAAAAGCGGTGGCCCAAGGCTTACCAGAGCCTGAATTTATCGCCAAAATTCATCAACAACTCGCCACACCCAACACCACCAGTCTTGGTTACAACAGTATTCGTTTTGATGATGAAGTAACGCGTTACACTTGCTATCGTAATTTCATTGATCCGTATGCTTGGAGCTGGCAAAACGGCAATTCACGCTGGGATTTACTTGATGTGATGCGCGCCTGCCATGCGCTACGCCCAGAAGGCATCAACTGGCCCGAAAATGACGAAGGCTTTACCAGTTTTAAGCTGGAGCATCTCTCAGTTGCCAATGGCATCGAACATGCGAATGCCCACGATGCTATGGCTGATGTTATCGCCACCATTGAGCTGGCCAAAAAAGTAAAAGCCGCCCAACCCAAGTTGTTTGATTACTTTTTTAACATGCGCCATAAACGCAAACTCAATGATCTGATTGATATCGTCAACATGACACCTTTAATGCACGTATCGGGTATGTTAGGCCGAGAATGCCAATACACCAGTTGGATCGTGCCGATTGCTTGGCATCCCACCAATCAAAATGCGGTTATTGTGGTGGACCTTGCCAAAAACCCTCAACCCCTGATCGATTTAAGCAGCGAAGAACTGCATCAACGTCTATATACCAAACGCGAAGAGTTGGCAGAAGATGAATTGCCAGTGCCCATCAAATTAGTGCATCTCAATAAATGCCCTATCCTTGCGCCGGCCAAAACATTAACGGCCGAAAATGCAGACCATATCGGGGTCGATAGAAACCTGTGCCTTGAACACTTAGCGCTCATCAAGCAGTACCCTGAGATCAGAGAAAAGCTGATTGGCCTCTACACAATTGAGCGCGAATATAAGCACAGTGACGATGTCGATACTCAACTCTACGACGGTTTCTTCTCTCCAGCCGACAAAGCGGCGATGGAGATCATTCGCCAAGCTGACCCTGTCAACCTCGCCGCATTAGACATTAGTTTTAGCGATAAGCGCATCGAACCCTTGCTGTTTCGCTACCGCGCTCGCCATTACCCATTGACATTAAGTGACGAAGAGCAAAGACGTTGGGCAACTCACTGTCGTGATTATTTCGAAAGCCACCTTGAAGAGTACATGCTCAATTTAGAGAACTTAGTTCACACCCACAGCAGTGACGAAAAGAAAATGGCTATTTTAAAATCCGTTTACCGTTATGTCGAAGACATCGCGAGTTAATGTACGAGGTTTTCGCGCTGTCAGGTTTCAAACCAACACGCTGCGATTCCATTTCCGAAAATAGTTTAGGCACAACAAGGCACCGACTTTTATTGTGAATACCATTGCAAAATATTTGGTCTCTATGGGGCTGATTTTCCTTTGCCTGATGGCAGGCATCAATCTTCAACATTGGCTTGGCATCACCATTCCGGGCAGTATTATCGGAATGCTAATTCTGTTTAGTTTATTGGCAAGTGGGCTCGTGCCTGTCGAATGGGTAAAACCCAGTGCCAGTCTTTTTATCCGTTATATGGTCATTTTATTTGTCCCTATCAGTGTCGGATTAATCGAGCATTTTGATTTATTGATGAGTAACGCCATCCCGATTCTTGCCAGCGCGGTGGGCGGTACGCTGATCGTATTAGTTTGTCTGGGTTTAGGGTTGGATCGTTTTTTGAAAAAGGGGAATAAGTGATGTGGTTATTGCTCACGATTGCGGTCTTTTTCCTGACACGTTGGATCAGTAAAAAATGCAAAACGGCCATAATGAATCCGTTACTGCTCAGCCTTGCGATCATCATTCCTATCTTGCTATTTTTTAACATCCCTTATGCCAGCTACTATGCTGATAACCAGTGGCTGAGCTTTCTGTTGCAACCGGCCGTGGTGGCGCTGGCTTATCCTCTCTATGAACAACTGCCTCAGATCCGCTCAAATTGGCGCATCATTGCCCTCGCCTGCGGGGTGGGCAGTGCTATGTCAATGCTCACAGCCAGCTTAATTGCTGTTTATCTTCAAACGGATATACATTTAATCGCCAGCCTACTGGGTAAATCAGTCACCACACCAATTGCGATGGAAGTTTCCAGTAACCTCGGTGGGGAGCCAGCCATTGCCGCCGTTTTAGTGGTCATTGTAGGGCTGTTTGGCGCGATTCTCGCCTACCCTATCTACAACCTTCTCAACATTACACATCCAATTGCTAAAGGCTTAACCATGGGCACCGTATCTCATGCGCTGGGCACAGCAACCTGCGCTGAAAAAGATCCACGTGACGCAGCATTTAGTTCACTTGCATTAGTCGTGTGCGGCGTAATCACATCGATACTTGCTCCAAGTTTTTTTGCTTTTTCAATGTGGTTGTCCACGCTATAGAGTGCCAACAGAAATCAAAGATACGTCTACTCATGGATTTTGATTGTAGACGTGTCTCACTCTAAGGCTGACTGTAATCGATTTCATGTGTGACCTCACTCTAAATGTGAAAACCAAAATTACGTTACATTGCATTACGTGATTTAAATCTCAGTAAAATTTCATTCTTCGCCTAGAATATTCGTCAATACATAGATAAGGACTCATTATGAAAAGCCGTATTGAACAGGCGCTAGCTGATACGCCAAAACCCGTTGCAGAATTTTTGTCGCCCATTCTGCTGTGCGATGATTTTGACGCAACCCTATCACCAGAACAGTTCAACCAACTGCTTTCTCTTTCTGGCTTAGACGATGCGGAATTGCGCGTTGCACTGCTGCCTTTTGCGGCCGCCTACGCTTATGTACCACTTTCAAACTTTTACGTGGGAGCCATCGTCAGAGGTTTATCGGGCCGTTTGTACTTTGGCGCGAATATGGAGTTTTCCGGTGCGCAATTGGGCCAAACCGTACACGCCGAGCAATGTGCCATCAGCCATGCGTGGATGAAAGGTGAACAAGGCGTTGCTGACATTACCATCAACTTCAGCCCTTGTGGGCACTGCCGTCAGTTTATGAATGAGCTTACGACCGCAGACTCGCTTGCCATTCAGCTACCACAGCGTGATGAGAAGTCACTGCAAGAGTACCTGCCTGAATCATTTGGTCCTGCCGATTTAGGTGTTGATTCTGGTCTAATGGCAGACGCTAACCACGGCAAAACAACTAGCGAAGATGATCCACTCATTGGCTTAGCTCTTAATGGCCTAAACCGCAGTTACGCACCCTATACCAACAATCTCAGTGGTGTTGCCCTGCAAATTGAGAATGGTAAAACCTACGTCGGTGCGTATGCTGAAAATGCCGCATTCAACCCAAGCTTACCACCATTGCAAGTTGCTCTTGTTCAGTTAATGATGGATGGCCAACGCTTTGATAATATTGTCGCAGCCGCATTAGTTGAGATGTCTGATGGCAGTATTAGCCATTTAGCCGATACTCAAGCCACCTTGGAAGTAATTAACCCAGACATTCCTCTTTCCTATCTTGTGGTTTAGGCGCTCTAGTGAAAAATCCCCAGCGCATGGGGATTTTTGCCTTTTGATGGTGCAGGTTTTACCGCATATCCTTTCCGCCCAACAAATTATCGAACACCTCTTGTTTACTCATCGGCTTGTAAAAATAGAAGCCTTGGATCTCATCAATATTCCAGACTTTGAGTTTGCGCAGTTGCGAAGCAGTTTCAACCCCTTCAGCCACGGTAGTTAAGCCTAGCTCTTGCGACATATTGATAATACTGCGCACCAAAGTTTTGGCTTTGTCATTGGATTCCAATGTGGAAATATAAGACTGGTCTAACTTCACTATATCTAATGGAAAATCACACAATGTACTAAACGAGGAATACCCCGTACCAAAATCATCAAGCGCCAACTGTATACCGAGTTTTTTTATCGCATCCATGCGTTTGATCGTCTCTTCTTCAGCCCCCAACAACATACTTTCCGTCAATTCAAGCACTAATTGTCCCGGTTCAATTTGATATTTTTCAATCAATACTGATAAGTACCCGACCAATTTTTTACTGTAGAAATGCGGGCTAGAAAGATTGACGTGAATACTTAGCCGTTTACCCAACGAAAATTGCGACCGCGTTTGCAGTTCGTTAATAAATTGGCAGGCTTGGCCTAGTATCTGCTCTCCCAATTCAATGATCACTTTACGTTGCTCAGCCAAAGGGATAAATACGGCTGGCGAAACCATACCAAGTTGAGGGTGCTTCCAGCGAGCCAGAGCTTCAAAGCCAATGATTTCGGCACTGTCTGCACGAACAATCGGCTGATAGTAAGCAATAATATGACCATCTTTCACAGCTGAGATAAGATCTCGATTGATCGCTAACGACTTCTGGGCATGAACAAACAATTCTTGTGTCACTGAAACAACCAGGCTGGCTCCAGCTTTCTCTGTTTGTTGAATGGCATAAAAACCACTTTGAACCAAAGTTTCAAAAGAATCGATAGCCAATTGTGAATCAATCACAGCGCCTTCCACACTCAAATCGAGTTCCAAGCCGCCAATGTCAGTCTTCCTCTTGTAACTATCGATAAGCTTAGTGCCTCTGTGAATCAAAAAAGAGGTTGCCCCGTTACCCAACTCACACACCATAAATTCATATTCACTAATTCGTCCCATTATGGACGTGTTGAAACGGTTTCTAAGCGTAGCCGAAAAATGTTTAACGGCCATATCATAAGCGCTGTGTCCGTACACTTCTGAAATTTCTTTTAGTCTTTTAACCCGTAGATAGAGCACGGAAAACCCACCACATTCGGTCGGATTGTCAATCAAAGGTTGGACTTGGCTCATCATCGTTGGACGATTAAGTAAACCTGACACTGGGTCACAATGGGTAAGGTCATAAATAAGCTGCTCTTGCTGCTTTTGCTCGCTGATATCAGTAATCGATAGCATGATAGAGCGATGCCCACGTTGTTCTATCAATGTAGCTTCGATAATACACTCTAAACGCTGCTGACCCTTTGTAACAACATGTCCCTCAAATTCACGCATCCCTTGTTCTATATTTTGGTAGAGTAATTCACTGCTGCACACCACATCATTTTGTATAATACAAAACTCATCTAAAACCTTTCCAACCAACTCATCTCTAGAATAAGAAAGCATATCCAACAAGGCTTGGTTCACATCGACAATGAAGCGGTCAACCACCAGCAACATTCCGAGATTTTGGCTTTGATAGAGTGCATCAAATTTCTGTAACGTCTCTTTAAGCCTATCTTCCGCCAAGGAGGATGAGGCAGCAAGTGAACGGACAAGTTCGGTAATTCGTTCAAACTCATCTTGTTTATCATTCGATTGTGAAGAGAATGCACTCTCTTCAATCAGCTGATTGATCCCACGCTCAAAATTCTCAAACCGTTTGGCTACCTTGCTGCGAAACAGAGCAAAAGTAGCCACGGCGACAAAGCCGGCCGCAATGATGATCGTCAAAATCAAATAATAAAAAGTTTCGTTTCCTTTTTGATAGTAAAGCCGCTGAGCACAGGTTTTTAGATAGCCAATAGGTTGCCCTGTCATATCACTGAGTAATGTGTAATGCGTGATATTATTTTGATCTCTTTCAATACCTTCTTGATTATGACTAACAGGTAAAATCACAGGAGCATCGGTAACTACAATATCATTTTTAGCGGTTAGTAGGTTCTGATACTGAGAAGGGAAACGGCGGGTTAAGTGCTGTCCCCATAGCATCCACCCCACAACATCAGCCGTACCTTCACTGTTACGCACCGGAGTTAGGCTCACCACCCACACACTATTTTCCACACGGATGAGGCCAGAGCGGCTAGTTTTATCCTCATCAAGTGTGTGATGCATCTGAATTAAATGGTCGCTCACACCTTGTGAGCGTATCAACTGCTCCACTAACGAACAGTTAGTGCCAGGTTCAATATCCCGACATAAATATTCAACCAATTGCGAAGATTCGGTGATGAAAGCCAAAACGTCTAGACCTAAAGTATCGAGGGAATCAGGATACAAGTTGCGCTCAGCAAATTGAGTGTCACCATTCAACAGCAACTGATAAGTTTCATCCCAATAAGCCCAATCATAAGAACGCTTTTCTTGCTGTACTAAAAGATCTTGAATGACCGACTGAGCTTGATTGCTATCTCGATGAATCTCAATTGATTCAAGCTCATTCAAACTATATAAAAAAAAGTGGCGAGTAATAAATAAGCTGCTAAGAATGATCCCAACCAACCCGACAGAAAACAACAGAGCAGTTTTCGTGTGTAGAGTTATAAAACGCAAACGTAAGAAAGTTTTCATAGCCATAGGTGTCTTTTTCTTAGTCAATCCCACATAAACTTTAGACTGAAATTACTTCATATTCTTAACGCAGTTTCTCGAATGCTGTTTACTGCACATTAATTGCTATTTCAGCCTTAATTTTGTACAGATATGAGTTCGTTTACTGCGTATTACACAAACCACTCTATCGACAGCACGAACAGGAAATCACTCATCTCTCATCACAAAGGCAAACGTTTGCTTTTATTCTTAATTTTAGTATGATTTTGGCTGTTTTCGCTATTACCTATTGCTTGAATGTAAGGATTCACTATGTTTGGTACTGCTACACGTGAAAATGCCACCCGCGTTTTACTGCTTGGTTCCGGAGAATTGGGCAAAGAGGTGGCAATTGAATGCCAACGCCTTGGTTTAGAAGTGATTGCCTGTGATCGCTACGCCAACGCTCCAGCAATGCAGGTGGCGCATCGTAGCCACGTATTGGATATGCTCGATGGCGATGCGCTACAAGCCATTATCGAACTCGAAAAACCAGACTACGTGGTGCCAGAAATTGAAGCAATTGCCACTCACAAGCTGGTTGAACTGGAAGCGCAAGGCTTAAGCGTGGTCCCCACTGCAACGGCCACTCAATTGACGATGAACCGTGAAGGCATTCGCCGTTTAGCCGCAGAAACTCTTGCCTTACCTACCTCTCCTTATCAGTTTGCTGATGACTATAATGATTTTGTACTGGCGATTGAGCATGTCGGTATGCCTTGCGTAGTTAAGCCTGTGATGAGTTCATCAGGTAAAGGCCAAAGTGTGATTAAGACGCAAGAGGATATTAGCCGCGCTTGGGCATACGCTCAAGAAGGTGGCCGCAGTGGAGCTGGGAGAGTGATCGTCGAAGGATTTATCGATTTCGACTACGAAATTACTCTCTTGACGATTCGAGCAGTGGATGGTGTCCATTTCTGCGCTCCCATTGGCCATCGACAAGAGGAAGGGGATTATCGCGAATCATGGCAACCACAAGTGATGTCGGCTAACGCAATTAAAGCCGCTGAATATGTAGCAGAACAAGTGGTTAATGCACTCGGTGGTTACGGCTTATTTGGTGTTGAACTGTTTGTAAAAGGCGATAATGTTATCTTCAATGAAGTGTCCCCTCGCCCACATGATACGGGAATGGTCACCCTCATTTCACAAGATCTGTCTGAATTTGCGTTACACGTGCGCGCGTTCACGGGTATGCCAATCAACAGTATTAACCAATATGGGCCATCGGCATCTGCGGTTATTTTAGGTCAAGGCACCTCCACTAACCTTAAATTTGATGGAATAAATGAAGCACTGTCTATCTCACACACCCAACTTCGTCTGTTTGGTAAACCAGACATTGATGGACGCCGTCGGCTTGGGGTTGCTCTGGCGAAAGATAAAGAACTCAAACAGGCTTTGCACAACGCAATTCAATGTGCCAAAAGCGTGCAAGTGATTCTGTAAAAATGAAAGCGAGCACTAGGCTCGCTTTCATTTTCTTCACCAACAATACTCGCTGCAGAGCCTTACTCTTTAATCAGTTCACTGACCGTGCTAACCACACTGTCCGCGGCTTTTCTCATTTCATCAATCAGCTTTTGCGTCTCTTCCAGTTTGCTGTTACATGCCGTGACTTGGCCTTGAATTGCCCCCATCATCGATGTCGAGCTGTTGGTCAGTTCGCTATTGAGCTTAACAATATTACCAATTTCATCGGTCGCTTTGGTGGTATTGGAGGCTAATGAGCGCACCTCATCAGCAACCACAGCAAAACCCCGGCCATACTCCCCGGCACGCGCAGCCTCGATAGCGGCATTGAGCGCCAGCAAATTAGTCTGTTCTGCTATGCCTGTAATGGTGGTTACAATTTTGGTGATTTGCTGCGACTGGTTGGCCAGTTGCGTCATCGATGTATTCGCCTTAGTGATCGCGTTATCAATCTCTTTAGCAATGGAAGCTGCTTCGGCTAGCGTTCCCGTCCCGAGTTGAGCAATATGTACCGTTTCTTGTGAGGTGTGATGCGCCACTTCTGCTGCATCTTTAATCGCCCGAGCTTGCAGTACTCGTTGCGTGACATCAGTTGCAAACTTAGTCACACCAATCACTTTATGCTTTTCGTTAAAGATGGGGTTATAAGTCGCTTCTAACCAAATTTCATCACCATGTTTTGTAAAACGTTTAAATAATCCCGTTTTAAAATGGCCGCTAGCAAGCGACGCCCAAAAATTCGGGTTCTTTCTATAAAACTCATCGTCACAGAATAGGCGATGTGGTTTACCAACGATTTCTTGTAATTTGTACCCAACACAGGACAGAAAGTTTGGATTCGCCTCCACAACCGTCCCATCGGGAGTGAAAGAAATCACAGCCATTGACTTATCGACAGCTTCAAATACGGCCACTTGTCTATCCAATTTCTCTTTTGCAGCAGTGACATCACTGGCAATCTTCACCACCTTAACCACTTTTCCTTGCTCATCTTTTACTGGGATGTACGTAGCTTCAATCCAGACTTTATTATGGCTTTTAGTTAAACGGCAAAACGTACCCGCATGAGGTTTACCTTGCGCTAAATTTTGCCAAAGTTGACTATATTGAGGCGCATTAACAAATTCACTTTCACAGAACATTCGATGATGCTGGCCCACCACTTCCGATAATGAATAACCCAACACTTGTAAGAATGAGGAGCTGGCAGTCAGAATATGTCCTTGTGGATCAAACTCAATATAAGCCATCGTGCGTTTTATTGAATCAACCACCAGTTCATCACTGCTCTTTTTAGACTGTTGATTGCTGTTTGGCTTCCGACTAAACAAACCCATAGTTTTTCCTTAGTATTAGAGCGGCTGATATAGACGTAATGGCTTGCTCTCATCAAACGCCTAAAACCTACCTATTTATTGTTGTATAAGATGTATAAATAAACGATTTAAGCATAGTCTGTTACTTCTCAATTAACCACACGACTTCAGCAAAACGACTTAATCCTCGTTGACTGATCTTAGGGTGATTTTCATCAGCATCGTCACGAAACAGACACGTCACTTTGCAGTCAGTGAATAACGACTCAACTTCATTTTTGGCGACACAGAATGGAGGACCCGTCATTTCACTTTGAACGTAATCCAGCGTCACAAGCAGCACCCTTCCGCCCTCTTTCAACAATGAAAGCAAGCGAGTAACGTACTCCTTTCGCATTTCAGGGGGCAGCGCAACTAACGCCGCTCGGTCGTAGATAAGCTCAACCGCTTTTAGCGGCGCACTAAAGACATCTCCGGTATAAATCATCAGTTCATCAAACTGATACAGTTCATGCGCTCCATTTAAGCGAGTGACCGTTGGCGTATAAAAATGCTCGGCAAAAAAGGAACGAACGGCAATTTCACTCAGCTCTACACCCTGAACCTGTTCATGCTGGGAAGCGAGCCATATCAAATCTTCACTTTTTCCGCACAATGGTACAAATACACTTTCATTTCGTTGAGGTGAGAGTTGAGGCCAATATTCGATCAACAATGGGTTCACATCTTCTAAGTGAAATCCTATTTGGTTGGAGGCCCATTTCTTGTGCCAAAACTCGGGATCTTTCATTATCTTCGTACTCTACGATTAAAATCTACAGCCAGACAAAGTACATACTCCTGACTAATAAGTGAATCCTCAACGGGTTAAACAAACAGCATAAAGACAGGTAAAGATGTTCATATTTGGTTCATCCTCATTAGATACACTTGGTAACACATCAAATTGAACAGATAGCCTGGCGAGGCGTCTGAAGATAAGACCTGTGATAAAGCGCAAAATTATGGATTAATTGTTCCACGAGCTATTGAGTTCACTTTGTTTAGCCCAAGATCTCATAGCAAGCGACTCTGGTTATCACGTGTTTAGGTCTATTTTGGTTTCACCTTTTACCTAGACTAAGTTAAGGAGAATGAATGAGCCTATTTTTACGTACTACGGCACTGATGCTTTTAGTACTAAGCAGAGCCCCTGCCTTTGCAGCCGTTCCGTTCAATTCAGAAAGTGATGCCAAGGTTGGTGAATCGAAAAATCAACTCTCATCTAAACTGTTCAAGCATAGTTTAAGCGGTTTATACGGTATTTCATCCACTAATAACCAAGCTTTGCAACCTTACAGCGATTTTGACATTCTTTACAGTAAAGCTCATCAAGCTCAGTTCGAATTAGAGACGCTATGTAAAAGTACAGCGCTGTTCACTTCAACAGAGGCTCACTTTTCTGGTATTAAATCCCGCGAGCGTGCCTTGGCCAAAATTGATCATGAGTTAGAGGGGCGTGTAGAGAGAATCACTGATTTAGCCAGAGCAACGATTATCGCTCATGATGTGCCAAGCTTAGTCCAAGCATATGAAGTATTAAGCCGAGAAGCCAGTATCGTAAAAGTAAAGAACCGCTTTAAATCGCCTGCCGCATCAGGCTATCGTGATTTAAACTTACTGGTTCAACTTCCTAAAACCAATGTTATTGCAGAAGTACAATTACATCTTAAAGCCATTGCCGATGTGAAAAATGGCCCCGAGCATCGTTTCTATGAACAGATCCAGAAGTTTGAACGTGTCGCCGCATTAGAGAAGCGAGCGTTACATGATATTGAAAAGGCGCAAATTAACCAGTTTCGTCGCCAATCTATCGAGCTCTACCAAAACGCCTGGCAGCCGTATATCACCACTCATATTCAAGCAGCCTAATACGTTCAGAACCCTTAACTCACTTTAAACAGAAAAAAGACCACGCATAGCGTGGTCTATTGCTCGGTCTATTTTTCGACATTAATGTTCTCGACTCGGGCTTTTAATTTCTGCCCTGGGCGGAACGTTACGACACGTCGAGCGGAGATAGGAATATCCTCACCTGTTTTTGGGTTTCGACCCGGACGCTCGTTTTTGTCTCGTAGATCAAAATTACCAAAACCAGATAGTTTTACCTGTTCGCCACTTTCAAGCGCCTTGCGAATCTCTTCGAAAAACACTTCAACCGTTTCCTTGGCATCCCGTTTACTGTATCCAAGCTTTTCAAACAGGTTTTCAGCCAATTCGGCCTTTGTGAGCGCCATAAAACTTCCCTCAAAGCTATGTTAAACCTTGCTGCTTCTAAGCAGCGCCAAAGCATTTTCGCTTAGCCAATCAATAAGATATCGGCTTTACCTGAAAAGTGTATGCCAAGCTTCTGATTTTCGCCAACTTTTTTATTCGCAACAATATTAATAGTTTCATCAAAATAAGCGCATATACTGGCTGCATTTATACAATTAGACGTCGAAGATTGAGAAAAAACACTGACAATTTAGTTAGTTATATTATAACGGCCAACATTTTTAGAATTTCATACTATTTTGAATGGATATCGATTTCTGATAAAAAAATTTATAACCTGTTAAATCATAGACTTGTTTAACACTAACTTGTCACTAAATTGCATATAAAAAAGCAGGCCCAACTTGAACCTGCTCAAATATACTTAGGCTACTTTCTGAATTAGTCGCGCAAGGCTGCACCAAACTGTGCCGCTACTGAAGTCACAATCGATTCAACAGCGCTTGCAATATCGGCTTCTTCTAAAGTACGTTCAGTCGATTGAAGCATCAACGCAATCGCTAAACTCTTCTTGCCCTCTTCAACCCCTTTGCCTACATAAACGTCAAACAGCTTCGCCTCTTTTAGAAGCTCACCACCAGCGTTACGACATGCATCGACAATATCACCTGAAGCAATGGCGCCATCAACAACCAGTGCTATATCACGGCGGTTCGCTGGGAACTTAGACAGTGATGCAGCTTCTGGAATTACACGGGTGTTCACCGCTGACCATTCAAGTTCAAATACGATGGTGCGGCCATTCAAGCCAAACTTACGCTCAAGCTCTGGATGAACAGTGCCTATCACCCCAATAATCTCACCATCGACAACGATAGCGGCCGATTGCCCAGGGTGCAGCGCTGGGTGTGCAACAGAAGTAAAACTGTAAGCTTTGCCGTTGGCGGTTAAATCAAGAATAGCTTCCAAGTCACCTTTTAGATCGAAGAAATCTACCGTTGCGGTGTCCATGTTCCAGTGCTCTTCACCACGAGTACCGGATATTACCCCCGCGAGCATAGGTTCTTGGCGCATACCGTTCTCTGCCGAAGCATCAGGAATAAAACGCAAACCATATTCAAACAAACGAACGCGTGGCTGCTGGCGTTTCTGGTTATGAACCACGGTATTTAATAGACCTTGGATCAAGCCCAAACGCATCGCCGACATATCAGCAGAAATAGGATTAGGTAGAATGAGTGGTTCAACATCTGGAACAATCAGTTTCTGCTGCTCTGGCTCAACGAAGCTGTAGGTGATCGCCTCATGGTAACCACGGTCAACTAACAAATGACGAACACGCTTAAGTGGCAAGTTTGCTTCTTGGTGGTCATTCATGCTCAATGCTGCAACGGGATCTTGATTAGGGATATTGTTGTAACCGTAAATACGGCCAATTTCCTCAATCAAGTCTTGCTCAATCGCGATATCAAAACGCCACGTTGGCGCGGTAGCGACCCAACTGTCTGCGCGACTCTCAACACTCATACCTAAACGTTTTAGGATTTCAACCACATCAGCATCCGCAATGTGATGACCAAGCAAACTGTCCAGTTTAGTGCGACGAAGTGTGACTTGATTTGGTTTAGGTAACTCCGTTTCAGACTCAACACTAACCACAGGTGCAACTTCACCGCCACAAATATCAACCAGCAGCTGAGTCGCTCGTTCCATCGCACTGGCTTGCAACGCGTAGTCAACACCGCGCTCAAAACGCATGGATGAATCAGTATGTAGGCCATAGCTACGAGCACGACCGCGGATATGGTCTGGTGCAAAGAAAGCACACTCAAGCAGTACATCTTGGGTTTCTGAGCTAACGCCTGAACCTTCACCACCAAAAATGCCCGCAATGGCTAATGCTTTATTGTGATCGGCAACAACCAGCGTATCAACATTCAACTTAGCTTCTGTACCATCGAGTAGCGTAAGTTTTTCATCCTGCTCGGCCATACGAACAACAATACCGCCTTCGATCTTGGCAAGATCAAAGGCATGCATCGGTTGGCCTTGTTCAAGCAAGATATAGTTAGTGATATCAACCACTGGATCAATTGAACGTAGACCACAACGGCGTAACTTCTCTTGCATCCAAAGCGGTGTTTGGGCTTGAACATTAATGTTTTTAACCACGCGACCAAGATAACGCGGACAAGCGGCCGGTGCTTTCACTTCAATAGAGACTTTATCTTCAATTGAAGTAGGAACAGCGGTGACTGATGGCTCAGTGACATCAATGCGGTTCAATACACCTACTTCACGGGCAAGGCCACGAATACTAAAGCAATCTGCGCGGTTCGCGGTCAAATCGACATCAATAGTCACATCATCTAAGCTTAGGAATTCGCGGAAATCAGTACCAACGATGGCATCTTCTGCAAGCTCCATAATGCCAGCGGATTCAACATCAATCCCTAGCTCACTGAATGAACAAAGCATGCCGTGAGAAGGTTGACCACGTAATTTTGCTTTTTTAATCTTGAAATCGCCGGGCAGTACCGCACCAACAGTCGCTACCGCCACTTTTAAGCCTTGGCGGCAGTTTGCTGCACCACAAACGATATCAAGCAGTTCTTCCTCACCCACGTCAACTTTCGTTACACGCAGTTTGTCGGCATCTGGATGTTGACCACATTCCACAACGTGACCCACTTTGACGCCAGTAAATTCACCGGCGACAGCAAGAACGTCATCGACTTCCAAGCCTGCCATTGTAATTTGATGTGTAAGTTCGTCAGTCGTAACCGCAGGGTTAACCCACTCACGAAGCCATGATTCGCTGAATTTCATTGTGTTTACCCTTGAATTACTTGAATTGTTTGAGGAAGCGCAGATCGTTCTCAAAGAACGCGCGTAGGTCGTTGACGCCATAACGAAGCATCGTTAAACGCTCAACACCCATACCAAATGCAAAGCCAGAATATTTTTCAGGGTCAATACCAACACTGCGCAAAACGTTCGGGTGAACCATGCCACAGCCTAGAACTTCAAGCCATTTACCATTTTTACCCTTCACATCCACTTCCGCAGAAGGTTCTGTAAATGGGAAATAAGAAGGACGGAAACGCACTTCAACTTCTTCTTCAAAGAAGTTACATAAGAAATCGTTCAAAATACCTTTAAGTTGAGCAAAATTGACGTGCTCATCAACCAACATTCCTTCAACCTGGTGGAACATTGGTGTGTGTGTTTGGTCGTAGTCATTACGATATACGCGGCCCGGCGCAATAAAACGAAACGGCGGTTGACCATTTTCCATAGTGCGAATTTGCACACCTGACGTGTGTGTACGCAACATTAAATCTGGATTAAAGAAGAAGGTATCGTGATCAGTACGTGCAGGGTGATCGGCAGCAATATTCAACGCATCAAAGTTGTGGAAGGCGTCTTCAATTTCAGGGCCAGATTCAACATGAAAACCAAGCTCACCAAAGAACTGCTCAATGCGTTCAACTGTGCGAGTCACTGGGTGTAAGCCACCATTTTCAATGCGGCGTCCAGGCAAAGTAACGTCAATCGTTTCAGCCGCTAGTTTGGCTTCTAACTCTGCTCGCTGCAAAGCATCTTTACGCGTAGCAATGGCGTGTTGCACTGTCTCTTTCGCAACGTTGATCTCTTGACCTGCAGCGCGACGTTCTTCGGGTGGCAATTTACCTAGGCTCTGTAGCTGAGTGGTTAACTCACCTTTTTTACCCAAGTACTGAACACGCACTTCATCAAGTGCGACTAGCGAATCGGCAGCATTAATCGCTGCGGTCGCATTAGCAATAATCTCTTCTAGATGTTGCATCGTTTCCTCATCTACCTGTAGGTAGTGTCCGTATAGGATGTTTTTGTATTTTTCAGATAGCTGCACATAGTATCGAAAGCCACCTCTAAAGCCAAATTGAAATGATACTGACGCTTGCTCTTGAACAAAAAAACGGCATTATTTTTGCCGCTCTCTTGATATCACCTCCCTCTCCCCAAACAATAATAAAAACATGACTATTTTTAAGAAGAAACGATGAACATCACGATAACACCAATCAAACCACAAGATGATCCGGACATTTGTAAAATTATCCAATCAGTAGGCGCTGAATTTGGGGCAATCGGTGAGGGTTTTGGCCCATCTGATGCTGAAGTGGAAAACATGAGTCAACATTATACGCAAGAGAGCAGCAGCCTTTATCTGGTAGCCAAACGTGACGGCATCATTGTCGGTGGAGCAGGTATTGCAGCCTTTCATCATAGCCAACGGATCTGTGAGCTAAAAAAACTCTTCTTATTACCAGAAAGTCGCGGTTGCGGGCTAGGAAAAATGCTCAGTGAAGCATGCCTATCATTTGCTCAAAATGCAGGTTATCAATCTTGCTATTTGGATACGTTATCTAGTATGACATCCGCCATTCAGTTATATGAAAAGCTCGGATTTATACATTTGGATCGACCAATGGACGGCACTGAGCACAACGGCTGCGATGTGTGGATGCTTAAACAGTTGTAAATCATCGCATCTGCTGATACAAAAAATGCCTACCGAACGGTAGGCATCAAAAGCAGTTGAGATTTAATGCTTAAGTTTTAAAACTTAGAAGAAGTATTTTAGACGGATACGCATGCCTAGATCTTTGTTTTCTGTGTCGTCTACTTTCGAGTAGTAAGTACCTAGATAAACAGAGAAATCTTCCACATCCATCACATTAGCAAATTGGTAAGAAGCATAAGTGGTGTTTACTTTTACTGTATTAGTTGTCTCAGTTTCTCCATAGACATGACCCAAACCAAAGCCTTTAAACAGTAAGTTAGCACCGATGGTCGTATCTTCTTGTTTAGTTTTGTCGAAATCACGGAACGCATAGTTCACGTTGATAGAAAGATCGTTAGCAGAATAGTTAACTGTCGCGCCATAACCAAGGAAATCATTCGCAGCATCTTTATCATCTGCAGTCAGATTGGCTTCTAAACCAGCAGCAACACGAACTGAGTCAACGATTTGGTACGCAACAACTGGGCGTACGAACACAGCATTTTTATCCGCTGTAGTCGCATTCTTCTCAAATTTGGTAGAGAGTTCAAAGTAAAGATTATCCGCTGTCTTACTAAAACCGACTTGGCCGTTATCGCCACGACCACGAGCCGCATTCGCTCGATACGGTTCTGCTGTTGCGTATTCAAGCATAGTATCTTGACCAACAGGGAATAGATCAAATGCTTCATAACGACCTACTCTCAATTCCCAGTTATTTGCCTGACCAAATGCAATCCACGCATCATCAAGCTCAACATCACCCGTTGTTTTAAGTAAAGGCTGTGCTTGTGCTTTGATATAACGGTCACCACTCACACTGCGCTCACCAGCGATTTGAACCAAAAGACGACCGTCTTGATTTAGCTCTTGCTTGTCAGTGGCATTTTTATCACGAAGGTTGATATCGAACTCAACATCACCGCCGATTGAGAAAACACCTTGTTCACCTTCAACACTGATACCTGCGTTTGCTTGTAGTGCGGCTGAAATTAGAATTGCGGCAAGAGAAAGTTTACCAGAGGTAGCAAAATTCATTTTTTATACTCCATCGACCTTATGGTCATCATTATCATTATGTTGGTGCTTGACACCTTGAATCTCATCCTGAGATATAGACAATAAAATTAATGAGTTAGGCTCACATTCACCGGGGGAAGTAGCACGCTACTTTGGTAATCATGAACAGCTCAATCTCTTTATTGCTCAGCAACCACTGCTTATGTATTCCCTTAACGTTGCTGACGGGGATGGAGTTTACATTCACCGAATCAATGTAAAAATAGATCAATGTCACATTGGGAATCGTTCCCATGAATGGGTTATTGATAAGTTTATATAAATCACGCTTTTGCAAATAATTCACACCATAAATTAAATGTTGGCACGAAAATTATGTGAAGTAGGCCGAAATTTCACATCACAAAATAATAACAACTCAAGATAAAGGTTGCTTTATCAAATTATTAACATTCTAGAATTGGGGATGGAGAGTAAAAACGATGCGAGATTTGACCATAAATTGAAGCACTGCTGTTTGATGGTGATGGCTTTGCTTAAAATATTTCAATTTCACGTCCGAAACCGTCAACGAATATAGTGAACGTAGGGGGGGTTACCCAATTTCTGCTAGGGCTTTAATTTGGAGCGACACGCGAGGTTCGCTTTCTTTTGGACTAAAAGCGTGACCTCAACCTTGGCAAGGTGGCGCTAAAACGACATCGTTGGTTGTGAACTGGCAGTGAGACAGAGATGAAAAAGCCCCAGCATTTCCGCTAGGGCTTTAATTTGGAGCGACACACGAGGTTCGCTTTCTTTTGAACTAAAAGCGTGACCTCAACCTTGGCAAGGTTGCTCTAAAACGATATCGTTGGTTGTAAACTGGCTGTGAGACAGAGATGAAAAAGCCCCAGCATTTCTGCTAGGGCTTTAATTTGGAGCGACACACGAGGTTCGAACTCGTGACCTCAACCTTGGCAAGGTTGCGCTCTACCAACTGAGCTAGTGTCGCATACTGCATAAGCAGTAAAAAGATGGTGCCCCGGGCCGGACTTGAACCGGCACGACTCGAAAGTCGAGGGATTTTAAATCCCTTGTGTCTACCAATTTCACCACCAGGGCACGCAATTCTGCATTGCGATGCTGTTTACAAAATTTAGTAACACCATCTTTAGATACTGAACGTTAAGTTCAACACCTCAAAATTTGGAGCGACACACGAGGTTCGAACTCGTGACCTCAACCTTGGCAAGGTTGCGCTCTACCAACTGAGCTAGTGTCGCAATGGAGGCGCGTCCCGGAGTCGAACCGAGGTCCACGGATTTGCAATCCGCTGCATAGCCCCTCTGCCAACGCGCCCCTGTAACATCAAGGGGTTGGGTTGTTTCTTCCGTTCCTCTCAAGTACGGGATGCATTCTACGCATTCGATTCGATGAGTCAATATTATTTTTTTAGTTTTTAAACCGTTTGGCTATTTTGCATTCAAAAAGGACGGATTTGGTTAATTTGATAGCAAAATTCACCACCTTTCACACGAGATAACTGTGCTTTAACTGAAGCAATAATGCATGTTGTGAAAGGGATTGTAGAAATTGGAGGAACAAAAAACGGGCCTAAGCCCGTTTCTTAATGATGTTCTGCATTGAGGAGGTCGTCTTTAGCTGCCGCCAAGTATTGAACCATTGACCAATAGGTCAAAATGGTTGCGATGTATAACGCTGCATAGCCGACCCACACCATCCAATCATCATGACGCCAAATCAATACCCACAATGCAAACATTTGGGTGAGCGTCTTAACCTTCCCAACCCATGAAACGGCCACACTGGCTCTTTTACCAATTTCCGCCATCCATTCTCGCAACGCAGAAATGATGATTTCACGTGCAATCATTGTCACGGCTGGAATCGTTATCCAGAGACTGTGGTAATGGTCGGTGATCAAGATAAGAGCCGTCGCAACGAGCACTTTATCCGCTACTGGGTCGATAAAAGCACCAAAGCGAGAGGTTTGCCCAAGTTTTCGCGCAAGCATGCCATCTAACCAATCGGTAAAACCCGCTACCCAAAACACCATTGCCGCAGCAAAAGGGCCCCAGCCGTAAGGCAGATAGAAAACAACGACAAATACTGGGATAAGGAAAAGTCGTAATAAAGACAAAATATTAGGAATATTCAAACGCATATTTATAGGCTCTTATCGATTGCGCGGTTATGTTGCGTTATTTTTCTTATTGTTTCAATGCTTGATAAATGTTTTCAGCTAAAGAATGGCTAATACCGGGCACTTTGGCGATTTCTTCAACAGTGGCTCTTTTTAGCTCTTGCAGCCCTCCCATATATTTCAGCAGTGCTTGCCGGCGTTTAGGCCCAACCCCTTCTATGCCTTCCAATGTACTGGTACGCCGTGTTTTACCTCGTTTGGCTCTATGCCCAGCAATGGCGTGATTATGACTTTCATCGCGAATATGCTGAATCAAATGCAAAGCTGGCGCATCACTTGGCAGGTTAAATTCATCTCCATCGGTTGTAATCAACGTTTCTAGCCCCGGTTTGCGGGTAACGCCTTTGGCGATACCAATCATCACCGGTCTTTTCGGCCAATCTTGCCAATGGCTAGAGATGATCTGCAAAGCTCGATTCAATTGCCCTTTACCACCATCAATGAAAATAACATCGGGGATTTTTTCCACGTCAAGCTGCTTGGAATACCGCTTATCTAACACTTGTCCCATTGCAGCGTAATCATCACCACCAGTAATTCCCGTGATGTTATAACGGCGGTATTCTGGTTTAACAGGCCCTTCTTGGTTAAATACCACGCATGAGGCGATCGTGCTCTCTCCCATGGTGTGCGAAATATCAAAACACTCCATACGCTCTATGCTATCCAACCCTAAAACAGATTGAAGTGCTTTAAAGCGCTGGTTGATCGTCATTCTATGGTTAATCTTAGCCGTTATTGCACTCAATGCATTGGTATTAGCCAATTTTAAATATTGGGCACGCACACCTGTTGGGCTGATGTGGAAAGAAACTTTACGTCCGACCAAGGTCTGTAAGGCTGCTTGCAGCGGCTTTTCATCCTCTAGCAGACCCGCATTTAAGATCACTCTACTTGGGATCGTACGCGCTTCATTGTGACTTAAATAATACTGCCCTAAAAAGCCATCAAACACCTCTTCTTGAGTCGTGTTAGCCGGAATTTTAGGAAAATGACTACGACTACCCAATATTTTACCTTGGCGGATCATCAAAATATGGATGCAAGCGATGCCATTTTCTTGGGCAAATCCCAATACATCCATATCATCCATCGTCTCTTCAGAAACAAACTGTTGTTCTTGGACTCTTCGAATGGCTTGGATCTGGTCTCTAAATTTAGCGGCATTTTCAAACTGCAGTGCTTGGCTGGCTTGTTCCATTTTTTGCACTAATGTTTCAAGTACTTGGTTATCTTTGCCTTGCAAAAACAATCGAACATAATTAACCAATTCAGCATACTCTTCATCCGCAATGATATGACTCACACAAGGTGCAGCGCAGCGGCCAATTTGATACATCAGGCAAGGACGAGTCCGATTGCTATAGACGGTATCTTCACATTGTCTTACCGGAAATATTTTTTGGATGAGGTGTAACGACTCTCGAACCGCACCAGAATCAGGATATGGACCAAAATACTCACCTTTGCGCTTTTTCGCGCCACGGTGCAACGACAAACGAGGGTGCTTATGCCCACTAATAAAAATATACGGGTAAGATTTATCGTCTCGCAGCAGCACATTGTATTTAGGCAAATATTGCTTGATGTAATTGTGTTCAAGGATCAACGCTTCCGTTTCAGTGTGAGTAACGGTGACATCAATTTTATCGATATGGCTGACTAACGCGCGCGTTTTCTCACTGTCGATTGTTTTTCGAAAGTAACTAGAAAGGCGTTTTTTGAGGTCTTTGGCTTTGCCAACATAGATGATATCAGCCTCGGCGTTATACATTCGATAAACGCCGGGCTGATGGGTAACGGTTTTAAGAAAAGCGACCGAGTCGAACAAAGAAGTCACTAAAGCGTCTCTGTGTCTAACATTCCGTGTCGAATAGCTAAATGGGTCAGTTCAACATCACCGCTGATCGCTAACTTACTAAACAGTCGATAGCGATAGCTATTTACTGTTTTGGGGCTAAGACTAAGTTGCTCGGAAATATCCGTCACTTTTTGCCCTTTGGTAATCATCATCATAATCTGCAGCTCTCTTTCCGAGAGATCAGCAAATGGATTGTCAGAAGCTGGCGAGAATTGGCTTAATGCCATTTGCTGTGCGATTTCAGGCGAGATATAACGCTGCCCGCTATTCACAATGCGAATCGCGTTGACCATTTCATCTGGGCCTGCACCTTTGGTTAAATAACCCGCGGCTCCAGCTTGCATCACTTTGGTCGGAAATGGATTTTCCGTATGAACCGTTAACACGATGATTTTCACATCTGGATTGAAGCGCAGAATTTTTTTTGTCGCTTCCAAACCGCCGATACCAGGCATGTTCATATCCATTAAAACAACGTCGACATGATTACTGCGACACCATTTTACTGCTTCTTCACCGCTGTCAGCTTCCCCTACTACGTTCATTCCACGGACGTCTTCAATAATACGTCGTATCCCTGTGCGAACCAGCTCGTGATCATCTACAAGGAAAACACTTATCAAACTTGTATCTCCACACTCATCTATTGGCTCTGCACCCACTGAATCGTGGATAGCAGCATCGCGGCCCACATTAATTAGCTCACAATTGGAAATTAACTCACAATCGGGTAATTAACTTAACATTGGTTTTTACTCACACTGAATATGTGCTCAAACCCCAAATTTGGCAAGTACTTATTTGTTCGGCTAATCATCCAATGAGAATCCATTAACAAATCAAAAGCTTAATTATATTAGCAGAGATGCCGCACGACTTTTACATGATTTTTTGACAAATTTGAACCTAAACATAAAAATGCAACCAGCCTCATAAAAATACAAAACCAAAACAAATCATAAAGTTAAAATGCATACACCATACCAATTAACGGTTATTTGATCTCCATCGCCCGCTTACTCACCTCACTGAAATTCGTTATTTACCTCGTAGCTCTGATATGATGCCCTCCCCCAAGGTTACGACTATTTGGATTTATTACGTTTGGTTATTCAACACGGTTTTTTACTTACTCGCCACGCAAGAGACCTTCATGGCTCGACTCATATTGAGTTGTGGTTGAGTACGCCTCAAGGCCCAACCCAACTGATTATCCGTGGTGAAAAACCCGTTTTCTTCATACCACAGAAAGATGTACCACAAGCGCAAAAATTAGCGTTAGAGCGGCAGCTCTCTATCGAATTAAAAACATTGGATTTGGAAGATTTTGAACATACCCTCCTAGCGGGTTGTTATTGTCAAACGATTCAAACGCATGCTGAGTTTTCGGCACTACTAAAGCAACATCATATTCTGACGTTAGAAGATGATATTAAGCTTGCCGACCGCTTTCTTATGGAGCGTTTTCTTAAAGGCAGCATTGAATTCACTGGACGGCTTACCCAGACGTTTTCCCATTCAAAAATAGAACAGGCGAAATGTCGACCGGGCAACTATCTTCCTCATCTGAAAGTGGTTTCGCTGGATTTAGAATGCTCTGAAAAAGGCATTCTCTACTCGATTGGTTTTGATAGCCCAATGGACAGCCGCGTAATCATGATTGGTGAGCCCAAACCTTGCGATACCCCAATTCAGTGGGTGAAAGACGAATACGCATTGCTCAACGCTCTCATCGATTGGTTCACTGAGTTCGACCCTGATGTAGTAATTGGCTGGAGCGTGATTGATTTTGATTTTCGCTTACTCCATAAAAGAGCCGAGTGGCATAAGTTAAAACTTGCGATTGGTCGTGGCAAACAGCACAGTTTTTTTCGTAGTTCAAACCAGAGTCAGCAAGGGTTTATTACCATTCCCGGGCGAGTAGTGTTGGATGGAATTGATACATTAAAAACAGCCACTTACCAATTTCGTTCTTGGTCATTGGAATCAGTATCAAGGGAGCTATTAGGCGAAGGAAAAGCGATTCACAACGCCCATGATCGGATGGATGAAATCAACCGTATGTTTAAAAAAGACAAACCTTCACTGGCGAAATACAACCTGCAAGATTGTGTGTTAGTGAATAAAATCTTTGAACATACCCATTTGCTGGATTTCGCCATTGAACGTTCCCGTCTCACGGGTGTGGAGCTAGATCGCGTCGGCGGTTCTGTCGCCGCCTTTACCAATCTCTATTTACCTCAATTGCATCGCGCGGGTTACATCGCACCTAACTTACACTCCGAAAATTGGGTCGCAAGCCCCGGAGGCTATGTGATGGACTCCATCCCTAACCTCTACGACTCTGTATTACTTCTTGATTTTAAAAGCTTATATCCCTCGATCATTCGTTCATTTTTAATTGACCCACTTGGCTTGATTGAAGGACTAAAAATTCCGCTTGGCAAAGAGGATAACCAAGCGGTAACGGGATTTCGTGGCGGTCAATTTCACCGCACCAAACATTTTCTTCCAGAAATGATCGAGAAATTATGGGCTGCGCGTGATGTGGCGAAAAAGAACAATAACAAAGCCTTTTCACAAGCGATAAAAATCATCATGAACTCTTTCTACGGGGTGCTTGGATCGTCAGGTTGTCGTTTTTTTGATACTCGTTTGGCGTCCAGTATTACCATGCGCGGACACGAGATCATGAAGCAAACTAAAAAGTTAATTGAGGCGCAAGGCTATCAAGTGATTTATGGTGATACCGACTCAACTTTTGTCTCTTTAGGTGGTCAATATTCACAGCAGCAAGCGGATCGCGTAGGAAAACAACTGGTTGAACACATCAATCAATGGTGGACGACCCACTTGCGTGAAGAGTACCGATTGGAATCGATGCTGGAATTAGAATACGAAACCCACTACCGAAAGTTCCTGATGCCAACCATCCGAGGTTCAGAAACGGGGTCAAAAAAACGCTATGCGGGATTGATCGGTGAAGGCGAAAACGAGCGGCTAATTTTTAAAGGGCTTGAGAGTGCAAGAACGGACTGGACTCCGCTCGCACAACGCTTTCAGCACCAACTTTATTCGATGATTTTTAATGGTGAAGACCCTGTGGCGTTTATTCGTGAAATCGTTGAGCAAACTCAAACCGGTCAACTCGACCATGAGCTCGTGTACCAAAAACGGTTGCGTCGCAAGCTGCATGAATACCAAAAAAACGTACCACCACAAGTAAGAGCCGCACGACTTGCTGATACGATAAACCAGCAGTTAGGCCGACCATTGCAATATCAAAATCGAGGTCGTATCGAATACCTCATCACACTGAATGGCCCTGAGCCTAAAGAGTATTTAAAAAGTCCTATCGATTATCAGCACTATATCGATAAACAATTGCAGCCAGTCGCAGAAGCCATTTTGCCTTTTGTTGGCTTGAATTTCGAACAGCTCAGCCAGCCACAACTTGGGTTATTTTAAGAAGTACGACGATCTAGCCAGCGGTTAACCAATCCGAAACTCTGTTTTTTGATACTGCTTTGCAAGCCATTGCCCATAACTGTCTAGAATTCCAATCACTGAGCGTTTAGCGATCACTCGTCCAGAGAGCAAAATACCCAATCTCTCAATGTCGATTTTTTTCTCCGGGTGATAACGTAAAAACTGCTGCCCGCATTCGATAGGATCATCAAACCAATTTTTGTCACGATACATAATCAAAGAATAACTGGCGCGCAGTAATTTCTTGGCAATGGCTACTTGCGCCTTGCTCTGTTCGCTTTCAGAACTGGTTTTTGCAATTTTATCACGATAAAAAAAGACCCAATCTGCGATGTCCATATTCCAGTGTTTGGCTATTTCCCAACTGGGTTCGAAATCGCCAAAGCATTCCGCCAGATCATCACCCAAGATGCAAACGCAGCAATGGCGCAACATAAATCCCCACGTAAAAATGCTCTCTAAAGTGGCTACCTCGCTCACGAGTGCAGTTTTGATCGAGACTTCGGTGATATGTGGGAAACTTTTCTGAAATCGCCATTTTATCGTATTCAGCAGAGTTGCTCGTTGCTCGGAGAAATCACGGTGCGTGATCAACACTACATCCAAATTGGAGCGCCCATAACGCGCAGTTCTGCGCGCCACACTGCCATAAAGGTAAAGACTATGTAGATTGTCACCTAACCCGGCACGCAGAAACTTGATGAGATCATCGATAGCCGCTTGATATTCAGCCTGAAAGGGTTGTTTTGGGTCAATAACCGATAAATACATAGCAAAAAGCGTTAGTTAATTTAAGAAAAAGTACACGCGGTCATGTTCTACTATGCAAAGCAATCAATCAAGATATTCCTTTTCGAAAACGGCAAGGTATAATGCGCCGAAACTAAGTATGAAGGAAAAATTCCATGCCAAAGGCGAATGAATTAAAAAAAGGGTTTGCTATTATTTCTGGTGGCAAGACGCTATTGATCAAAGACATCGAAGTGACCACTCCTGGTGGCCGCGGTGGTTCTAAAATCTACAAACTACGTTGTACTGATTTGAACACTGGCGCTCGCGTTGATGAGCGTTTAAAAGCCGATGACTTTGTCGACACCGTTGACATGAACCGCCGTGCGGTTTCGTTTTCTTATGTTGATGGTGATGAGTACATCTTCATGGATAACGAAGATTACACTCAATTTACGTTTAAACAGGCGGATATCGAAGATGAGCTACTGTTCATCACGGAAGAAATCCAAGGTATGTATGTGGTTGTCGTTGACGGTGTTGCGGTAGCACTAGATGTCCCTTCATCTGTTGAGCTTGTGATTGAAGAGACTGATCCTTCCATCAAAGGTGCTTCAGCTTCTGCGCGTTCAAAACCAGCACGTTTAAGCACTGGTCTTGTCGTGCAGGTTCCTGAATATGTCGCAACTGGCGACCGTATTATTA
>NZ_CAWNTB010000141.1:0-33960 GCF_963877065.1 Vibrio sp. V01_P9A10T6 | reverse complement strand
ATCTTGAGCATTGGGACCATACCACAGCCCTTGATGCAGCAGGTAAAACTTCACCGCGACTTCCCAATGCTCATAACGCTGACTGCGTTTATTTTTGATGATAAAATCTAGCGAACCTAGTGTACTTCCTGCCTCGTTCAGTTGAATTTCTTCAGAAACGGCGGAATAAGTGGGGTTTAGCGTAAACAATAAAGAACATAAATGCTGGTAGAGAAAGCCTAACCTAGGGTTCCCTCTATATTCTTCTTTCAATATCGGAACATTGGGTAAAAAAGGAGTACGCGCCGCGACTACACCCTCTCCTTGGAAAAGAGTAGGGGTTGTCGACACCCAGTGTGCCAGTGTGTTGAGGTCCATTGTCATTAATTGTTCTCGTCCTTATTTTTCGACATTCTAGCTTGAAATTGTTATAACCACGCTAATGATAAAACTCAATTTTGGAATGAAAGATGGATAATTTAAAACTTGAAGCTCTGCTCAATCAAAAGCTTAATCCTCAATTGATTAAAGACTATTGCCCTAATGGATTGCAAGTTGAAGGTCGCACTGAAATCAAAAAGATTGTGACGGGTGTGACGGCCTCGCAAGCGCTGATTGAACAAGCAATTGAACGAAATGCTGACGCTTTATTAGTGCATCATGGTTATTTTTGGAAAAGTGAGCCTGAGTCCATCCGTGGAATGAAAGGCCACCGGATCCGAGCTTTGATACGAAATGATATAAATTTATACGCATATCATTTGCCGTTAGACATCCATCCAGAATTAGGCAATAACAAATTGCTAGCTGATTTGTTGTGTATTCATGTTGATGGCGGATTAGAAGGGCACCCGCAGTCGGTCGCCATGTTCGGCCATTTTGAACAAGCGTTGACAGCCGATGAGCTCAGTCAACGAATCGAGCAAGCTTTACAACGACGGCCACTGCACGTAGCTCCGAGCTCAAACAAAATCATCAAAACGGTGGGTTGGTGTACTGGTGGTGGGCAAGATTACGTCGATCTAGCGGCGCAGCACGGATTAGATGCGTTCATCTCTGGTGAAATATCAGAGCGGACTACCTACTCAGCAAGAGAGCAAAATATTCATTATTTTTCTGCAGGGCACCATGCCACAGAGCGTTATGGTGTGAAGGCACTGGGAGAATGGTTAGCGAGCGAATATGGCTTTGAGGTTGAGTTTATCGATATCAATAACCCTGTGTAGTGGGCTTGTTTCTGATCAATGTATCAAATGAAAAAAGAGCGAGTGGGAACTCGCTCTTTTCTATTAAGTACTATGACTGGGTTTGCTATTCGCGTTCGTGTAACGGTTTAAAGTTACGCATTTTTTGACCAGTGTAAAGTTGGCGAGGACGGCCAATTTTATTATCTGGATCACTGTGCATTTCATTCCAGTGGGCAATCCAACCGATAGTGCG
The DNA here is from genome assembly GCF_963877065.1 of Vibrio sp. V01_P9A10T6. Lineage (NCBI taxonomy): Bacteria > Pseudomonadati > Pseudomonadota > Gammaproteobacteria > Vibrionales > Vibrionaceae > Vibrio > Vibrio sp. V01_P9A10T6. The sequence goes on along the minus strand of NZ_CAWNTB010000141.1, from coordinate 32,541 downwards.
AGACATTGCGAAGATAACGGTAAACATAGAGATTGGAATACCGATAGCCTTCAGAATAATGCCTGAGTAGAAATCAACGTTAGGGTAGAGTTTTTTCTCAACAAAGTATTCGTCAGAAAGCGCGATGCGCTCAAGTTCCATCGCCACATCTAACAGTGGGTCTTGAATATTCAGCTCTTTGAGCACTTCATGGCAAGCCTCACGCATTACCGTCGCTCTTGGGTCGTAGTTTTTATAAACTCGGTGACCAAAACCCATCAAGCGGAATGGATCATCCTTATCTTTTGCTCTGACGACATACTCAGGAATGTTATCAACGTTGCCTATCTCTTCTAGCATACGCAGACAGGCTTCGTTAGCCCCCCCATGAGCAGGCCCCCACAAAGAGGCAATGCCAGCCGCAATACAGGCAAACGGGTTAGCACCAGAAGAACCGGCAAGGCGAACCGTTGAGGTTGACGCGTTTTGTTCATGATCGGCATGCAGTGTGAAAATTTTATCCATCGCGCGTGCAACCACAGGATTCACTTCATACTCTTCACACGGCGTTGCAAACATCATGTGTAGGAAGTTCTCGGCATAGCTTAAGTCATTACGCGGGTAGATAAATGGTTGGCCGACAGAATACTTGTAGCACATCGCCGCCAATGTTGGCATTTTTGAGAGTAGGCGGTAAGCCGCTATTTCTCGGTGTATATCATTATTAATATCAAGTGAATCATGGTAGAACGCGGCAAGCGCTCCAACCACACCACACATTACAGCCATTGGGTGAGCGTCACGGCGGAAACCGTGGAAGAAACTTGCGATTTGCTCATGAACCATAGTGTGACGCGTCACCGTATGTTTAAACTCTTCATATTGCTTACGATTAGGGGCTTCACCGTAAAGAAGAATATAACAAACTTCCAAGTAATCAGCGTTATTGGCTAATTGATCAATAGGGAAGCCGCGGTGTAGTAACACCCCTTTTTCGCCATCGATATAAGTGATTTGAGATTCACAAGATGCAGTGGCAAGAAAACCAGGGTCAAAAGTGAAGTATCCGTTGGCTCCTAGTTTACGAACGTCGATTACTTGTGGGCCTACAGTCCCATCCATAATCGGCAGCTCGATTGGCGCTTTACCTTCAATATGAAGGGTCGCTTTCTTATCTGCCATAACAATCTCCTTTGTTTATTATTTAATCCGTCCAGGATGTTTGTGTGACATTTTTTTACGTGTGTTCTTAATTAAAGTCAATTTTTCTCGTCTGATGTGTGCACTTGTTTTGATTTTTTATACATATAAAGTTAAAAATCTGTTCTGTGTAGCAAAAACTGTTACATCAATTGTATTAGAATGTTGCGAGCCGTATAGTGGCACTGAAAATTTTGGTGAACACCTTATAAATAAAAGGCTAGAAACTGTATTTCAGTATTGCATTCTGTCTTTGTTGTTAACGGAATTATTACATTTAACTGCGCGATATCGGGCTTTTTATGTTAAAACAATGTTAACTTTTATGGGTTTTACAACCAAAATTCATTTATAACTATAAATGCTCAATGGAGCTGAGTGAGCAAGCCCGTGAAAGAAAGAAAGTCAAGACCTGTTAATTTAGATTTACAGACCATTCACTTTCCGATCAGTGCGATAGCATCCATCCTACACCGAGTGTCTGGGGTGATGATGTTCGTTGCGGTCGGAATTTTGCTGTGGTTACTCTCCCTCTCGTTAAGTTCTCCGGTAGGTTTTATGGAAGCCAGCAACATTGTGAATGGCTTTTTCGCAAAATTTATTTTATGGGGAATTTTAACAGCGCTGTCTTACCACATTGCAGGTGGTATACGCCATTTGCTGATGGACCTGGGCCACTTTGAAGAGTTGGAGTCAGGGGCTATGAGTGCCAAAGTCGCCTTCATCGCAACAGCAGTGCTTTCAGTTTTAGCGGGAGTATTGGTATGGTAAAACATGTTTCTTCTTTTGGTCGTAACGGAGTGCATGATTATCTGCTGATCCGTGCTTCTGCGATCATTATGACTCTTTATACTATCTACCTAGTCAGCTTCTGTGCTTTCTCTGGTGATATCTCCTATGTTTCATGGACACAGTTTTTTGGTGGAACCTTTACCAAAGTCTTCACAATGCTGGCGTTAGTCTCTGTCCTTATCCATGGTTGGATCGGTTTATGGCAAGTATTAACGGATTACATTAAGTGTTCTAAATTGCGTGGTGGCCTGCAATTGGTCGTTATCGCAGTGCTCTTTGGATACTTCTTCTCTGGCTTATTTGTATTGTGGGGTGCGTAAGTGACTATTCCAGTTCGTGAATTTGATGCCGTAGTGATCGGCGCTGGTGGTGCTGGCATGCGTGCAGCACTGCAAATTTCAGAGCAAGGTTTATCCTGTGCTCTGCTTTCTAAAGTTTTTCCAACACGTTCTCACACGGTTTCGGCTCAAGGTGGTATTACCGTTGCGTTAGGCAACGCGCATGAGGACCACTGGGAACAACATATGTATGACACGGTGAAGGGCTCCGACTATATCGGTGACCAAGATGCTATCGAGTACATGTGTAAGAATGGTCCAGAGTCGGTGATTGAACTAGAGAAAATGGGTTTGCCTTTTTCTCGTTTTGACAATGGCACCATTTATCAGCGCCCATTTGGTGGGCAATCCAAAAACTTTGGCGGTGAACAAGCGGCTCGAACCGCTGCTGCCGCTGACCGTACTGGTCACGCACTACTTCATACCTTGTATCAACAAAACATTAAATATAAGACCACTATTTTCTCTGAGTGGTACGCACTTGATTTAGTGAAAAATGAAGAGGGTGCAGTACTTGGCTGTACCGCCTTGTGTATGGAAACAGGCGAAGTTTGTTATTTCAAATCTAAAGCCACAGTGTTAGCGACTGGCGGAGCTGGGCGTATCTATGCTTCAACCACCAACGCGCACATCAATACGGGTGATGGCGTGGGCATGGCTATCCGCGCTGGTGTTCCGATGCAAGATATCGAAATGTGGCAATTCCACCCAACAGGGATTGCTGGTGCTGGCGTTCTTGTGACGGAAGGGTGTCGTGGTGAAGGTGGCTATCTTTTAAATAAAGATGGCGAACGTTTCATGGAACGTTATGCACCAAACGCGAAGGATTTGGCTGGTCGCGATGTAGTAGCCCGCTCAATGATGATTGAGATCCGTGAAGGTCGTGGTTGCGATGGTCCATGGGGTCCGCACATCAAGCTTAAACTGGATCACCTTGGCAAAGAAACTCTGGAATCTCGTCTGCCGGGCGTATGTGAGTTGTCACGTACGTTTGCTCACGTCGATCCAGTTAAAGAACCGATTCCAGTGATCCCAACCTGCCACTACATGATGGGAGGAGTACCGACTCAAGTTTCAGGTCAGGCGATTAAGCAAGATGCTAAAGGCGCTGATGTGGAAGTTCAAGGTTTGTTTGCGTGTGGTGAAATTGCATCAGTATCGGTGCATGGCGCGAACCGTTTGGGTGGTAACTCTCTACTGGATTTAGTGGTCTTTGGCCGAGCAACAGGCTTGCATTTGGGCGAAACGTTGAAAAAGCAAGCGGACGCAAAACCTGCCACAGAAGCGGACATTGAAAAATCGCTAGAACGTTACAACCGCTGGGAAAACAGTACAGGTGGTGAAGATCCCGCGCAAATTCGTAAAGATCTGCAACGTTGTATGCAAAATAACTTCTCGGTGTTCCGTGAAGGTGAAGCGATGGCTAAAGGTCTTGAAGAGCTTAAAGTGATTCGTGAACGTTTGAAGAACGCACATCTTTCAGACAAGTCAACCGAGTTCAACACTCAACGGATCGAGTGTTTAGAGCTGGAAAACTTGATGGAAACAGCATTTGCTACCGCGGTTGCTGCAAATTATCGTACCGAAAGCCGTGGAGCCCACGCTCGCTTTGACTATCCTGAACGCGATGATGCTAATTGGTTATGCCATTCAATTTACAACCCTGAGACTGAAAGCATGTCGAAGCGTAGCGTAAATATGGAACCAATTTATCGTGAAGCGTTTCCGCCTAAAGCGCGCACATACTAAGGAGAAGGCACTATTATGAAATTGAAATTCTCTTTGTATCGCTATAATCCGGATGTCGATCAAAAGCCTTACATGAAGGATTATCTGCTTGAAGTCGAAGAGGGCTCTGACATGATGTTGTTGGATGCACTCATTTTGCTGAAAGAGCAAGATCCCACCATTGCTTTTCGTCGCTCGTGCCGTGAAGGGGTGTGTGGATCTGACGGTTTGAACATGAACGGTAAAAATGGATTAGCGTGTATCACTCCATTATCCGCGCTTTTGGCCAAAGGCACGATCGTTATTCGGCCTCTGCCTGGGCTACCAGTCGTCCGTGATTTAATTGTCGATATGGCCCAGTTTTATGAAAATTACGAGAAGGTTAAACCTTATCTTGTGACTGACGGAAACTTGCCTCCGGCTCGTGAGAACTTGCAATCACCAGAAGAGCGAGCGCATTTAGACGGTTTATATGAGTGCATTATGTGCGCTTGCTGCACAACTTCATGCCCTTCTTTCTGGTGGAACCCGGATAAGTTTATCGGCCCAGCAGGTTTGTTGGCGGCTTATCGTTGGCTAATTGACAGCCGAGATACTGCAACAGATGAACGTTTATCTAATCTTGATGATGCTTTTAGCGTTTTTCGTTGCCATGGCATCATGAATTGTGTAAGTGTTTGTCCTAAGGGATTAAATCCGACGAAAGCCATTGGACATATCAAATCAATGCTTGTGAACCGTTCGGTTTAAAATGAATAAAAATTGCAGGTCTTCGGACCTGCCTTTTATAGCTCGGCATAGACCGAAGCAAACGTGAAAACTACTGGTTAAGGGAAAATATGCACAACGGCGTGATGAAGGCATGGCTCGAGTCTTCACACTTGGCTGGCGCCAATGCAACTTACGTAGAGGACCTCTACGAACTGTATCTAAGTGATCCTGATCTGGTAAGTGAGGAGTGGAAACGTGTTTTTGATGGCTTGCCTGCGCAAGCTGACAATGTGGTTGAACAGCCACATTCACGTGTCCGTGACTACTTCCGACGACTCGCGAAAGAAACAAAGCATTACAATGTCCAAGTTAGTGATCCAGATGTCGATGCTAAGCAAGTAAGAGTCTTGCAGCTGATTAATGCTTACCGTTTTCGCGGTCATGAAGCGGCTCAACTCGACCCCCTAGGTTTATGGCAACGCCCATTAGTGGCAGAATTAGACCCAGCGTTCCACAATCTTAACGAAGGTGACTTCGAAGAAACTTTCAATGTCGGCTCTTTTGCTATCGGGCAAGAGACAATGAAATTGAAAGACATTTATCAAGCCCTCAACAAAACCTATTGCGGTTCCATCGGTGCAGAATACATGCACATTATCGACACTGAACAAAAGCGTTGGATACAACAACGTCTTGAATCAGTCGTTGGTCAACCTTCTTTCAGCAAAGAAGAAAAACGAATTTTCCTCGAAGAATTGACAGCCGCAGAAGGCCTTGAGCGTTATTTAGGCGCGAAATTCCCCGGTGCTAAGCGTTTTTCTTTGGAAGGTGGTGACGCGCTCATCCCAATGATGAAAGAGTTGATCCGTCATGCTGGTAGCACAGGTATGCGTGAAGTTGTGATTGGTATGGCGCACCGTGGTCGTCTTAACATGCTCGTCAACGTCTTAGGTAAAAAACCTCAAGATCTGTTCGACGAGTTTGCGGGTAAGCATGGTGAAAGCTGGGGAACGGGTGATGTTAAATATCACCAAGGTTTCTCTGCTGACTTTGCGACACCCGGCGGTGATGTGCATCTAGCCTTAGCATTTAACCCTTCGCATCTTGAAATTGTTAACCCAGTCGTAATTGGTTCAGTTCGTGCTCGACAAGACAGACTTGGAGATGAAGACGGTTCGACAGTGCTACCTATTTCGATTCATGGTGACTCTGCTATCGCTGGCCAAGGTGTCGTTGCCGAGACATTTAACATGTCTCAAGCGCGTGGTTATTGCGTGGGAGGGACGGTACGTATTGTTATTAACAACCAAGTTGGTTTTACCACGTCAAACCCTCGTGATACACGCTCGACTATGTATTGTACTGACATCGCTAAGATGGTTCAGGCCCCCATTTTCCACGTCAATTCTGATGATCCAGAAGCAGTTGCTTTCGTCACCCGCATTGCACTCGATTATCGTAATGAATTTAAGCGTGATGTCGTCATTGATCTGGTGTGTTATCGCCGTCACGGCCATAACGAAGCCGACGAGCCAAACGCAACTCAACCGCTGATGTATCAAAAGATCAAAAAGCATCCTACACCGCGTAAGCTTTATGCCGATGTTTTGATAGAGCGTGGTGAGTTTGATATCGAGATTGCCACACAGTTAGTCAACGAATATCGTGATGCTCTGGACCATGGTGAAGTCGTGGTGAAAGAGTGGCGTCCAATGGCACTGCATTCTGTTGATTGGTCACCGTATATTGGCCATGAATGGGATATGCCATGGAATAGTAAAGTTGACCTTGAGCGTTTAAAAGAGCTAGGTAACCGAATTTGTCAGTATCCAGAAAGCCATAAACTGCAAAGTCGTGTGGATAAAATCTATACCGACCGACAAGCGATGGTTAATGGAGAGAAGCTTCTCGATTGGGGTATGGCTGAAACGCTGGCTTATGCAACCTTAGTTGATGATGGAAAGCGAATCCGCATTTCGGGGCAAGACTCTGGGCGTGGAACCTTCTTCCACCGTCACTCGGTATTGCATAACCAAAGTGACGCAAGTACCTATATTCCATTGGCGAATATCCATGATAAACAGGGTCCTTTTGAAGTATTGGATTCGGTTTTGTCGGAAGAAGCAGTGCTAGCTTTTGAATATGGCTACGCGACAGCGGAGCCGAGTGGTTTGACGATTTGGGAAGCTCAGTTTGGTGATTTCGCCAATGGAGCTCAAGTCGTGATTGACCAGTTCATCTCTTCCGGTGAACAAAAATGGGCGCGTTTGTGTGGTTTAACCATGCTGCTACCTCATGGTTATGAAGGGCAAGGCCCGGAGCACTCATCAGCACGCCTAGAGCGTTATTTGCAACTGTGCGCCGAACAAAACATGCAAGTGGTGGTTCCCTCTACGCCAGCGCAGGTATACCACATGCTGCGTCGTCAGGTTGTTCGTCCAATGCGTCGACCATTGATCGTTATGTCACCAAAATCGTTGCTGCGTCACCCACTATGTATATCAACACTGGAAGACTTGGCTGACGGATCGTTTTTGCCGGCTATCGGCGAAGTTGACGATCTCAACCCAGCGAATGTCAAACGTGTTGTGTTCTGCTCTGGTAAGGTTTACTACGACCTGCTTGAACAGCGCCGCAATAACGAACAAGGTGATGTTGCTATCGTCCGTATTGAACAGCTATATCCATTCCCGAAAGAAGAAGTGGAAGCGGCTATCGCTCAATACACTAATGTTGTTGACTATGTATGGTGCCAAGAAGAGCCTCAAAACCAAGGTGCTTGGTACAGTAGCCAACATAACTTCCGTTCTGCCATTCCAGCCGGTGCTGATCTGAAATACGCAGGTCGCCCTGCATCAGCATCACCAGCCGTTGGTTATATGTCGGTACACTTGAAACAACAAAAAGCGTTGATTGAAGACGCTCTGACCCTAGCTTAACGAACTAGAAGTAAAAGGAAGACACAGATTATGACAATTGAAATTCTGGTTCCAGATCTACCTGAATCAGTGGCTGATGCAACAGTCGCGACATGGCATAAAAAGCCAGGTGAAGCCGTCGCTCGTGATGAAGTACTCGTTGAGATTGAAACTGATAAAGTAATTCTTGAAGTGCCAGCGCCTGAGGCGGGTGTTCTCGAAGCCATTATCGAGCAAGAAGGTGCGACGGTGCTTTCGAAACAGTTATTGGCGAAATTAAAACCCGGTGCCGTTGCAGGTGAACCGACGAAAGATACCACCAACGATACAGAGCCGTCTCCTGATAAACGCCACAAAGCCACATTGACAGACGAAACGAATGATGCACTTAGCCCTGCGGTACGCCGTTTACTCGCCGAGCATGGTTTGGAAGCAAGCCAAGTGAAAGGCTCTGGTGTGGGTGGGCGTATCACGCGTGAAGATATTGATGCTCATCTAGCGGCTGCAAAATCAGCGTCAGCAGTTGCTTCAAGTCAACCTGAGCCTGTCGTTGCGATGGCGCGCAGCGAAAAACGTGTACCGATGACGCGTTTGCGTAAACGTGTTGCGGAGCGTCTGCTTGAGGCAAAAAATAGCACGGCGATGTTGACGACGTTTAATGAAGTTAACATGAAGCCTATCATGGATCTTCGTAAGCAATATCAAGGTCTGTTTGAAGAGAAACACGGTATTCGTTTAGGCTTTATGTCTTTCTACGTGAAAGCGGTAACAGAAGCGTTAAAGCGTTACCCAGAAGTGAATGCATCTATTGATGGCCAAGATATTGTGTATCACAGCTATTTTGATATTAGCATGGCAGTTTCAACGCCTCGTGGTTTAGTGACTCCGGTTCTTAAAGATTGCGATACGCTAAGCCTTGCCGAAATTGAGAAGGGCATCAAAGAGCTTGCACTCAAAGGAAGAGATGGCAAATTGACGGTTGAAGAACTGACTGGCGGTAATTTCACGATTACGAATGGCGGTGTGTTTGGATCGTTAATGTCAACACCGATCATCAATCCGCCGCAAGCGGCCATATTGGGTATGCACAAAATCCAAGACCGCCCAATGGCTGTGGATGGCAAAGTAGAAATTTTACCAATGATGTACCTAGCACTTTCTTACGACCACCGTTTGGTGGATGGCCGTGAGTCAGTTGGTTTCCTTGTGACAGTAAAAGAGCTACTTGAAGATCCAGCACGTCTGCTACTGGACGTGTAACCTCACTGAACGTTGTTCAGTGAATTTAAGGCTAGGCAGGCTCACGTCTAGCCTTCATTTAAGCAAAAGGCTACAAGCTATCCTCTTGGATAAATTGCAGCCGCTTAATTTGAGAAGCACCCTACAGATATATGGCGCAGCATAGCTGCCGCTTTATGGAAATAATAAATCCCCTAAGGGATAAACAAACGGAAGAACATAATGAATTTGCATGAATATCAAGCCAAACAGCTGTTTGCAGAATTCGGTTTGCCTGTACCGGAAGGTTATGCCTGTGATACTCCACAAGAAGCTTTTGAAGCGGCGGGTCGGATTAGCACAGCGAAGAAAGTTGTTAAGTGTCAAGTGCATGCAGGTGGTCGCGGTAAAGCGGGTGGCGTTGAGTTGCACGACACTAAAGATGGTGTCAAAGAGTTTGCTCAAAAATGGCTAGGTAAAAATCTGGTTACTTATCAAACGGACGCAAATGGTCAGCCAGTATCAAAAATTTTGGTCGAAGAAGCTTCTAATATCGCGAATGAGCTTTACTTAGGCGCTGTTGTTGACCGTGCGACTCGTCGTGTCGTGTTCATGGCCTCAACAGAAGGCGGCGTGGAAATTGAAAAAGTAGCGGAGGAGACTCCGGAGCTGATTCATAAAGCCGCGATTGATCCTTTGGTTGGTCCGCAAGCCTACCAAGGCCGAGAACTTGCTTTCAAACTTGGCTTGGAAGGTGACCAAATTAAGCAATTTGTGAAGATCTTTCTAGGTCTTGGCGCTATGTTTACCCAGTATGATCTTGCACTGCTAGAAATCAACCCATTAGTTGTCACCGCTGAAGGGAACTTGTTGTGCCTTGATGGCAAGATCAACATCGACTCAAACGCACTTTATCGTCAACCTAAACTTCGCGAAATGCACGATCTCTCACAAGAAGATGAGCGCGAAGCTCATGCTGCTCAGTGGGAACTGAACTATGTTGCTCTTGATGGTAATGTTGGCTGCATGGTGAACGGTGCTGGCCTTGCAATGGGCACTATGGATATTGTTAACCTTCATGGCGGAAAACCTGCAAACTTCCTTGATGTTGGTGGTGGCGCAACCAAAGAGCGTGTTGCTGAAGCGTTCAAAATCATTTTGTCTGATGACAACGTGAAAGCCGTATTGGTTAATATTTTCGGTGGTATCGTACGTTGCGATATGATTGCAGAAGGCATTATCGGTGCGGTGAAAGAAGTTGGTGTAACGGTTCCCGTAGTCGTGCGTTTGGAAGGTACAAATGCGGAATTAGGACGCGGAGTACTTGCAAATTCTGGTCTTGATATCATTGCAGCTGAGTCGTTAACGGACGCAGCTCAGAAAGTTGTTGCTGCGGCGGAGGGTAAATAATGTCGGTACTTATTAATAAAGACACCAAAGTAATCTGCCAAGGTTTCACTGGTGGCCAGGGAACTTTCCACTCCGAACAGGCGATTGCCTACGGTACACAAATGGTCGGTGGGGTTTCCCCGGGTAAAGGTGGTCAAACTCACCTTGGTCTGCCTGTATTTAATACGGTGCGTGACGCAGTGAAAGCAACGGGTGCAACGGCAACCGTTATTTATGTACCTGCACCATTTTGTAAAGACGCTATTTTAGAAGCAATTGACGCTGGTATTGAACTTATTGTGACGATCACTGAAGGTATACCTACTACCGATATGATTGACGTAAAAGTGAAGCTCGAAGAGACTGGTGTGCGTATGATTGGCCCGAACTGTCCGGGTGTGATTACACCGGATGCGTGTAAGATCGGCATCATGCCAGGCCACATTCATAAGAAAGGAAAAGTGGGTATTGTTTCTCGTTCAGGAACGCTAACTTATGAAGCCGTTAAGCAAACAACAGATGAAGGCTTTGGTCAGTCAACGTGTGTTGGTATCGGCGGTGACCCAATCCCGGGCTCTAACTTTATTGATATCTTGAAACTATTCCAAGACGATCCTGAAACAGAAGCGATTGTGATGATTGGCGAGATCGGTGGTACAGCCGAAGAAGAAGCCGCTGCATTCATTAAAGAGAATGTCACGAAACCGGTGGTGTCTTATATTGCTGGTGTGACAGCGCCTCCGGGTAAACGGATGGGCCATGCTGGCGCTATCATTTCTGGTGGTAAAGGAACAGCTGATGAGAAATTTGCAGCGCTTGAAGCCGCGGGTGTGAAAACCGTCAAAAGCCTTGCTGATATCGGAAAAGCATTGCGTGAAGTGACGGGTTGGTAATCACGCCTTCCTCAGTTTGAAGACAAACCCCGAACCTTGTTTCGGGGTTTTTACTTTAGATTCAATAGGTTTTGATACTAGCGTTTTACAAGTTGACTGCACATAAACATCGTTGTAGCCGTCACGACAACCGAAGGGCCTGCAGGTGTGTCAAAATGCCACGAGAGGATTAGCCCGCCCAGCACAGCTAAAGCGCCGACCAAAGAAGCCAATATTGCCATCTGCTCTGGGGTTTTTGTGAGTCGCCTAGCGGTCGCCGCGGGAATAATCAGCAGCGATGTCATAATCAGAGCACCAACAAATTTCATTCCTAGTGCAATCACCACCCCAATTAATAGCATTAGCAGCAAACGCATTAAATCAACGTTGATGCCCTCAACAAACGCAAGTTCTTCGTTCACTGTAGTTGAAAGTAATGGCCGCCAAAAAAGAAATAGCAGTGCACTTACTGCAATCGCTCCCCCCCAAATGAAGGCTAAATCAGTAAAACTTACCGCCAATAAATCGCCAAAGAGATAGCTCATTAAATCGATGCGAACGTTATCAAGGAAGCTTACTGCAATGAGACCAATGGATAACGAGCTATGAGCGAGAATGCCGAGCAAAGTGTCTGTCGCCACAAGCTGCTGTTTCTGCATAGTAACCAAAATGATTGCAAGCCCAAGACAGCAAACGAGCAACGCAAGATAAAGGTTGATATCAAGCAAAAAGCCTAGCGCCAATCCCATCAGCGAGGCGTGTGCGAGGGTATCGCCAAAATAAGCCATTTTTCGCCAAACCACGAATGACCCAAGGGGACCTGCGATAACGGCAATACCAAGGCCTGCTAATATTGATGGAAGAAGAAATTCAATCATGATGGTGACCGTGTGAATGATTTGAACAGCAAGTTGCATCTCCTTTCACAGGTTGGCCTGCTAAGTCGTGATGATGCTGATGTTTGTGATGGTAAAAAGCTAAGGCTTCGCGATTGCGCGTACCAAATAATGCGATATAGCTTGGGTGTTGAGTAATCGTTGCCGGTGAACCGAAACAGCAAACATGGTGATGAAGACAGATAACATCATCCGTTTTTGCCATCACCAGATGCAAATCGTGAGAGACCATGAAGACACCACAGCCGAAACGATGTCGTATGGCATCGATAAGATCATACAGATCAATTTGCCCTTGCACGTCAACACCTTGAGCTGGTTCATCAAGAATTAGAATATCTGGGCGCTGTAGCAATGCACGGGCGATAAGAATCCGTTGTGTTTCACCACCGGACAGCTTATGCATATCATAATCAAGAAGATGCTCGGCCCCGACTAGTCTGAGTGCGTCTAGCAACTCTTGTTGACTAAAACGTCCGGCCAAACTTAAAAATCGTTTAACGGGGAGTGGTAACGCGTCATTAAGTTTTAACTTTTGAGGAACATAACCAATTTTAAGGTTTTTTACGCGCGTCATCGTTCCGCTATGGACGGGCTGTAGCCCGAGCAATACTTTAACGAGCGTCGACTTGCCCGCACCATTAGGACCTATCAGTGTGGTAATCTTCCCTTTTTCTAGGTTGATACTGACATTGTCCAAAACACGGCGGTTGTTGAATTCGACACAAATGCCTTGCAGCTGAATTAAGTTGGACATGAATGGAACTTATTTGCAATTCGGAAGTGTTATAATGTAACATTTCGTTCCCTTTAACGCTATATACCGAATGGAAAAACCATCATGTTGCGTCAGATTATGATCCTTCTTTGCTTAATAACATTATCGCCTTTGGCGTGGTCTACGGTCATTTTGACCAGCATCAAGCCGATTCAGATGATTACATATGAATTGACTCTCGATGTGAATGAACCAGAAGTACTACTGGGGGCAAATACCTCACCGCATGACTATGCGTTGCGCCCTTCTGATGTTAAAAAAGTCAGAGCGGCGGATTTAGTGATTTGGTATGGAAAAGACCTTGAGCCATTCTTAAGTAAGACATTAGCGAGTCACCACAACGTTTTGACCATCAGCCAAATTGATAGCCTGACACTGAGAGAGCTCAGTGGCGAACAACACGATCATGATGGGCATCACCATGGTATGTATGACCCACATTTTTGGCTTGGAACCGATCAAGCCAAGCAAGTGGCAGCGGCGATTACCGCAAGTTTAGTGAAAAGTGATAGCGCTAATGCCGAGCAGTATAAAGTAAACTTAGTCCGCTTTTTAGCTCAATTAGATTCGACCCATCAAGCAATCACGCAGAAGATGAGCAAAATTAGTGATAAAGGATATTATGTTTTTCATGATGCATACGGCTATTTTGAACAGCAATACCATTTGAATAACCTCGGCCATTTTACCGTTAGTCCTGACAGAAAGCCGGGTGCTAAAACCCTAATCACCATTAAAAATTCAATCATTAATAATGAAGCGAAATGCGTGTTTTCAGAACCTCAGTTTACTCCGGCGGTGATTGATACTGTGACTCGTGGCACTAAGGTTAAAACGGGAGTACTTGATCCATTAGGCGCAGATATCAAAGTGAAAAGTGGCAGTTATTTTGAGCTGTTAAATCAGCTGAGTAACAACTTTTACACTTGTTTGTCTCAATAGATGTACGCTGTATTGTATGTTGTACGATCTGCACTGAAATCTAGGATAAAGATTCACAGATTGTCGCTTTCTTAGCTTCAAAAAGCCTTATCTTTGGTTAGAATGTTTTGATAATTATCGCCACGAAAAAACAGTTTGCAATTTGGCGTGATATTGATTGAGGCTCTGTCTGTTGAAAGGAAAGAACGACTATTTTAAACCTTTGCTCTGGATCTTGGGTTTTCTGACGCTTTTATTAGCGCAGGGGACACAAGCTCTAGACAAAGCACCTTCCATCTTCTATCCATTGCCAGCTCAGGCTCAAGGAAAAATTTTTGCCGCACAAAATTTGTTTTTAGGTGAAGAAGGGGGAATTTGGATACACGATGTGCATGGCAAAGTGGTTTTCTTTGATGGGCAAAACATCCTTCCCCGGCGTGGCTCAGTGCTTTCACAAGAGAGCGAAAATATTACCTATCTTAATAACGCTTTTTGGACGTTCATTGATAATGAACTTTATCGAACTTATCCCGCACAAGATCGCGAATTAGTATTCAGCTTAACGCCTGGAATCATCATAAAAAAAATAGGTTCGTCAGGTAATTTCATCTGGTTAGCCGATGAGACGCACTTTTATACATACCATGCGCAAACCCACAAGTTAGTTACTTATTCTTTTAAAGAAATGTATCAATTAAATCAAGCTAGTCGATTGATCGTTAATGATGCGAAGTTTGTGCTTTCTAAATGGGTATTAGCCACTAATGCTGGAGTCTATCTGTCAGATGGAGAGAGTTTTTCTCACGTGCTCAGCTCTGGTAAAAACTTCATTGAGAAACTCTATTTTTCCGAGAAACGTAGAGAACTTGTGATTGGAACGCTCAATGGTGGGCTGATTATTGATGTCGAGGACCCAAAGCGCCAACAAAAGTTGGTTGGAGATTCCCATGTATTATCTGTTGCTGAGACAGATCAAGAATATTGGATTGGTACTGAAGATGGATTATTTGTTCATTCGTTTTTGACAGGTAAAACCGTCAAGTTAGAAAGTAATGACCAAGACAATAATGGGTTACCAGGCAATAAAATTTATTCATTGGTCAATGACTTACAAGGTGGGATTTGGATCGCAACGGATAAAGGTATTCGTTACTTTTCTCTGTTTGGACAAAAATTTAAGCGCCATTCCATTGCACAGCTCAACAATAATCCCATAACAAAAATTGTGACAAGGTCAGATAATAAAGGGTATTTGTTTTTAACTCGACAAGGGTTGTACCAAGTCGATGCTGAAGATTGGCAAGAGCCTAAACTTATTTTCCCTGGAGAAGTGCATGATGTCGCTCAAATAGATGATCATTCTCTATGGATAGCTACACATACAGGCATCGTTATTTATCACTTGCAGACAAAAAAGATGATAGAAACGAGCGTTTTACCTCTGAAGCTGCGTTCGAATGATACTAAACATCTTGAATTTGATCATGAAGGACTGTTGTGGGGAGCAACAGGTAACCATTTGTGGTCATATCAGTTGGCCGATAACTCGCTAACCGATTTCGGTTCTGAATGGTTTGTTGATGCATTTTTGCCTGCAAAAATAATAAAACTTAAGTCAACTCGGCGAGGGGTATTTATCGGCACTGACCATGGTGTTTATCTTTTTGACAAAGGCAAAATTGTTTTTCTCCGAGCGACTAGTCATTATGGACAAAGCATTGATATATTTGAGAGTAGCAAGGGTGATGTTTGGTTTGCGAGTGCTTATGGCGTCTTTGTTTTGGCACATGATCGTAGTGATATTCGATCTATTGATATGGTTGAAGAGAATATTAGCCCCAAATGTTTAACTGAAACGGGCAACGGTATTTGGCTGACTTCCTCACAAGGAATCTCGCTCTACAATCCTATGGGTGAGATGGTAAAGCATTTTGGTGATCCACACGGATTGATGAATAATGAATTTAAAAGTGGAGTCTGCGAATCAAGTATTATCAATAGCCAGCAGCAGTTGCTGCTAGGTTCCCGTTTTGGTTTAGTGACAGCATGGTCCTCTGAACTCACAGTTGCTACTGCCCCTAATACCAATATTATCTTTAGCCAAGTGAACGTCGATCATATTCCTGTCATGTTCGGTCGTGGTCGTTTTCAGACACTAGAATTGGAATATGGAAGTTCGATAAGCTTTTTATTTGGTGCATTGCCAGAATCGAGAGCCTTATCATTGGAGTATCGTATAGAGGGGGATAAGGAGTGGCAGAGATTAGAAAGCGCTCAGTTGACACTTGATCACCTGTTACCTGGACACTATCGTTTGCTGGTGAGAAATTACAGTCCACATCCGCAAAAAAGTATGATAAACAGCCTATCATTTATTGTGGATAACCCGTGGTATTGGTCTTCATGGGCTATTGTTCTTTACCTTTGTCTTTCTATAGGCCTTATTGCTTTTGCTTCATGGTGGCGTTCTCGTTGGGTTACCAAAGTAAACCGAAAGTTAAAAGCTCAGGTGGCCTTGAAAACGGATCAACTACGGCATCAAAGCAAAATTGTTTTGACTAATAACCAGCAGTTGCGCAAGCAATTACAAATTCGCCATATCGTTGTTGAACAGATGTTAGATTCTATTACTCCTACATTAAATCAGCTGATTTATCGCTCCCAACTCCATCAACTCGCGCGACTTGAGTCTTTAGCTTTAAAAGTAAAACGTGAACTGGCGTTACTTCGTAACGTAAGAAATGATAAAACAGCGACTCAGTTGCTCTACGACCTATCGATAATCTTGAACTCTTGTGTGGACGGATGGCGTGAAGAGTTCGCGAAAGCGAATATTTCGTTGGCGGTGAACAATGAGCTTAAACAAGCTTATATTGAATCTGCCCATTTTAACCTAGACATCATTTTCAATACGCTACTATCTGATGCGGTAAAACGTCTTTATAGAAATCAAGAGCTACAAATTCATTGTTATGAAAGGGAGAAAAGACTGTTTATTGTGATGATTGACTGTGGCGATCAGGTGCAATCCATCAATAGTGATAAGCGTATCTCTGGTTTTGAACTAGAGGAGATGCAACTGTTAGTACAGCGCAGTGGTGGGGAAATACATATTTTTTCATCGCCAGAACGAAATTTAGTTGAGCTTTCTTGGCCATCAGTAGAGCTTGTGAGTGATGCACCTGAAATGATCGTCGTAGAGGAGCATTCAGAGGACAAGTTTATTGATGTAACGGAAAAAGAGTGGCTTAAAAAAGTAGAAAAATTGGTACACAATTACTATTCAGATCCTGAATTTAGTACCTCTAGTGCGGCCAAATCACTCTTCGTATCGGAGCGTAGTTTGCAGCGTCGTTTTAAAGCGATCACCAATAAAACATTCAAAGAGTATCTAAATGAGATCCGACTAGAGAAAGCGTGCCAATATTTGCTTGCAGGAGGAAAAGTCGCCCAAGTCGCTTTTGATTGTGGGTTTAATGATCCGTCTTATTTCAGCCAAAGATTTAAACATCACTTCGGTTTATCGCCAACCCAATTTGTTGATGATAACGAGTAATACCGCCCCTGATAAAT
Source organism: Vibrio sp. V01_P9A10T6 (assembly GCF_963877065.1). NCBI lineage: Bacteria > Pseudomonadati > Pseudomonadota > Gammaproteobacteria > Vibrionales > Vibrionaceae > Vibrio > Vibrio sp. V01_P9A10T6. The sequence continues at coordinate 15,228 of NZ_CAWNTB010000141.1, read as the reverse complement.
AGTGATAACTTTCCCACTTGAAGACTTGAAGCTGCAGCGATGTTAGCGACATTCAGTCACCCTAATCATAAAACTTATTCAGGGGTGTGGAGATGAACTTACTTTCCGCCGACCTGCAATCAAGCTGTATCTCCCTTCTTGATTAGATTGGCTGCTGTGTTAGCTACGCATATTTGTCTATGCTTGCGTAGATACACTCATTAATACTCAAAGTCGTAATATCAATTTATTTTGGGAATAGCACTTACTCAATAAACAGGCTGGGTCGGTGATTGTGTTGCGGTAAAGATGAGATGAGTAGAAAAAAAGATCGTGGTATAGCCGGGGGGACTATACCACGGGTGTCAATGACACCTTCGCTTGCTGCCGGAGTGATACGAGTAACACCCGTACCACCTCTGGAATTTGTATCTAAGGAGTAATTCCTTTCGATGGATTTACTATATGGTAAAGGACTTATTTCATTTATAAAATTAACGACAACCTAGTATAAGAAAAACGACAAAATATATAATCAACAGTAACTGATTGATTTTAATGGTTTATTTTTATTTTATCTGTTTTTGTTTGTTTTTTTATGTTTAGCTCATTTGTGCCTGATAATTTTTTAACGTTTTTAACGTCAGTTTATTTACCGAAAACAACGTGATGGATTTATGCAATCTTTGATTTCACGCAATAAAATAGAGGGTTAGCGCGTGTATTATTTGCCTGTTAATAAAAATATTTCTCATTACCACTACCATTGAGAGCAAGATAGATGAAATTATCTCAATTAAATGAAGGGGATAGCGCGAGCATTGTCGCGTTCAATCAACTTCCAAATGACATTCGTAAAAAATTGATGGTGATGGGCTTGCTGCCTCTAACTACTGTTACGTTAATCAGAAGAGCTCCTATGGGAGATCCACTTCAACTTGAAGTGAGAGGCGTCTCTTTAGCGGTACGTGAAAATATAGCCGCTTGTATTGAAGTGGAGAGAGCGTAGTGCGATATCAAATTCTAACCGTTGGTAACCCTAATAGTGGCAAAACAACGTTATTTAATGGACTGACAGGTTCTAAGCAGCAAGTCGGTAACTGGGCTGGTGTTACAGTTGAGAAAAAAACGGGTCGCTACACTCATTCTGGAGATGAATTCATACTAACGGATTTGCCGGGCATCTACGCACTTGACAGCGGGAATGACAGTAACAGCATTGACGAATCCATTGCCTCTAGAGCGGTTCTTACACATCCTGCTGATTTAATCATTAACGTTGTGGACGTGACGTGTTTGGAGCGCAGTCTCTATATGACGCTTCAATTGAGAGAGCTCGGGCGTCCAATGATTGTGGTTTTGAATAAAATGGACGCTTTAAAAAGAGAGCGTCAAAGCCTAGACATTCAACAACTTGAGAAAGTTCTAGGTTGCCCCGTTTTTATGCTTTCGGCTACCAGTAAAGAGCAGGTGAGTCGATTCAAAGAAAAGCTGCATAAAGTACTGCTGCAAGGCGTAGCTCTTAAAGAACTGCTATTGGATTACGGTAGTGCATTTGAACAATCGATCGGAAAATTAGCCACTATTTTTCAACATAAGCAAGTGGCACCTCGCGCATTGGCTATTCGTGCTTTAGAAAATGATCTTTTGGTGATTAATGGATTACCAGAAGTGCAGCGTGAGCTTATCCAGAAAGAGCAATTGCAAAGTGGTTTGGATATTGATCTGCATGTCGCTGATACCAAATACACATTTTTGCATGAACAGTGCCAGCAGATCCGCAAAACCGAAGGGAAACTAAGCCACAGTTTTACACAAAAAGCAGATAAGCTGATTTTAAATAAATGGGTGGGTGTACCGTTTTTCTTTGTGGTTATGTACTTAATGTTTATGTTCTCGATCAATATTGGGAGCGCTTTCATTGATTTCTTCGACATTGGCGTCGGGGCGTTATTGGTTGATGGCGGGCACTACTTACTGGATGATCATTTGCCTATTTGGCTAGTGACATTATTAGCAGATGGCCTTGGCGGAGGTATTCAAACCGTCGCCACATTTATCCCAGTTATCGCTTGTTTGTACTTATTTTTAGCTGTACTCGAAAGTTCTGGCTATATGTCTCGCGCAGCTTTTGTTTTAGATAAAGTGATGCAGAAGATAGGCCTACCGGGTAAAGCGTTTGTTCCGCTTGTTTTAGGATTTGGTTGTAACGTTCCCGCGATTATGGCGACCCGAACTCTAGATCAAGAACGTGAACGTAAATTAGCGGCATCGATGGCACCCTTTATGTCATGTGGTGCACGTTTGCCCGTGTATGCGCTATTTGCTGCGGCGTTTTTCCCTGAAAGCGGTCAAAATGTAGTTTTTGCTCTTTATTTGTTGGGCATTTTAGCCGCAGTGTTCACTGGTTTGGTTTTGAAGCATACGCTCTATCCGGGTTCAAGCGACAGCCTAGTGATGGAGATGCCAGATTACGAGATCCCAACGGTACAAAACGTCATGATCAAAACATGGCAGAAATTAAAACGTTTTGTTCTCGGTGCAGGGAAAACGATTGTCATCGTTGTTATGATCTTAAGCTTCCTCAATTCAGTTGGTACTGATGGCAGCTTTGGTAATGAAGATAGTGACAACTCCGTGTTATCAAAAGTGGCTCAAGTGGTTACGCCGGTATTTGCTCCTATTGGTATCAATCAAGATAACTGGCCAGCGACAGTGGGTATCATCACGGGTATTTTTGCAAAAGAAGCGGTAGTCGGAACATTAAACAATTTATATACCTCTGCTGAAGGTGATGAAAGTGAATATGACCTAATGGCGAGCCTACAAGAAGCGGTTATGTCTATTCCAGAAAACCTAACGGGATTAAGCTTCTCTGATCCGCTCGGTATCGAAGTCGGAGACTTGACAGACAGTAGCGCAGTGGCTGAAGAGCAAGCCGTAGATGCCTCAATCTTTGGTAATTTGAAACAGCACTTTGTCACTGGTCATGCCGCATTTGCCTACCTTATCTTCATTTTGCTTTACACGCCTTGTGTTGCAGCCATGGGGGCTTATGTTCGTGAGTTTGGTGCGAATTACGCTCGTTTTATCGCAGTATGGACGATGGGGCTTGCGTATGGTGGCGCCGCGCTTTATTACCAAGCGACTAGGATCACCGAAACCCCTGTCGAAAGTTTAACGTGGATTATTGCCATTGCTATGGCGAGTTTGTTGACCTTTAAAATGCTTAAGCGAAAAGGACTCCAGCAGAAAACGGTGCTTGAGGTACAAGTGGCATGATATTAAATGAGCTAAAGCGCTACATTGAAGAGAATGGGATCGTTAGCCGCTCGGCGATTGCGAAAAAGTTTTCGCTCAGTGAGGACGGCGTTGACGCTATGTTAGCCGTGTGGATAAGAAAAGGTGTGTTGTCGCGCACTATCGATACCAACAAGGCTCACCACGTGACAAGAGTGCGTTATGGGCTTAACCGAAACAATGGGCTGTCTTTGACTGTCGTACTTTAGTCATAATTGATGCTAGGCATTCTGTCTGATAAACGAAAGCCGCTGATGTCAGCGGCTTTCAAACTTTTACCCAATCTATCTTTTACCTAATATATGGTGTGAGAGACGACGTTTATCCTTTTCTAAAAATAGAACTCAGTGATAGAACATTTTGGATTCTGGTTAAGATCGCTTGCTGTTCTTGTTCGGCTCTCACTATCCCTTGAGTATTGCCCCAGATAGGCCCAGGCCATGCTATGTCATTTTTAAATCGAGCGACATGGTGAATATGGAGCTGAGGAACCATGTTACCCAGCGCACCTAAATTGAGTTTATCTGGACAAAACGTGGCTTCAAGAGCTTGGCTAACGGCTTGAGATTCGCATAAAAATTGTTGCTGTTCCTGCATTGGTAGATGATGCAGCTCTTTCAAATTGGCACGTTTAGGCACCAGAATAATCCAAGGCACGGCATTATCTTTATGGAGTAAGGCTAAGCAAAGAGGAAATTCACCAATGACGGAAGTGTCTTTGGCCAGTTGCGGGTGGAGTTCAAAATTCATGTCAATCTCACTTGCACGGATGTTATCACCGATAAAAGAAAAGGCTGACCATGGTCAACCCTTTCATTCACTCATAGTTGTCGTTACATACGTTCTAATGTATTAATACCGAGTAGCGACAGACCTTGCTTGATGGTTTTTGCTGTCAACGCAGCCAGTTTTAGGCGGCTTTGTTTCACACTTTCATCTTCAGCGACTAAGATAGGGCATGCTTCATAGAAGCTAGAGAATTGGCCAGCTAATTCAAATAGGTAGCTACACATAATGTGAGGTTGGCCTTCGCGGGCAACGGCTTGTACCGCTTCTTCAAACTGCAGAAGTTTCGCAATCAAAGCTTTTTCTTTCTCTTGTGTGACTTTAATTTCACCCGTCAGGTTATCCATCGATACGCCTGCTTTAGCAAAAATTGACGCAACACGTGTGTAGGCATACTGCATGTAAGGTGCAGTGTTACCTTCAAATGCCAACATGTTGTCCCAGTCAAACACATAATCGGTAGTACGGTGCTTAGAAAGATCAGCGTATTTCACTGCGGCCATCGCGACAGTATTGGCAATGTTCGCTTTTTCTGCGGCGTCTAAATCAGGGTTTTTGGATTCAATTAATTTAGCGGCACGCTCTTGCGCTTCATCGAGAAGATCGGCCAGACGAACAGTACCGCCAGCACGAGTTTTGAACGGGCGACCATCTTTACCTAGCATCATACCAAAGGCGTGGTGTTCAAGAGTCACTTCTTCAGGTACATAGCCCGCTTTGCGGACAATCGTCCATGCTTGCATTAGGTGCTGATGTTGACGTGAGTCGATAAAGTACAGCACACGGTCCGCACCTAAGGTTTCATAACGGTATTTTGCACACGCGATATCGGTTGTGGTGTATAAGAAGCCGCCATCACGTTTTTGGATGATAACGCCCATCGGCTCGCCATCTTTATTTTTGTATTCTTCAAGAAAAACGACTTGTGCGCCATCATCTTCTTGCGCCAAACCTTTTTCTTTTAAATCGGCTACGATGCCGGGCAACATGTCGTTGTACATGCTTTCGCCCATCACATCATCGCGCGTGAGCGAAACATTCAAACGATCATAGTTACGCTGGTTTTGGATCATGGTGATGTCCACCAATTTTTTCCACATTTGAGCGCAGAATTCGTCACCGCTTTGTAGTTTGACCACATAATTTCGTGCTTTAGCGGCAAACACTTCATCTTCGTCGTAGAGTTTTTTTGACTCACGATAGAAAGCTTCAAGATCGGAAAGTTCCATTGAAACTTCGTTACCAGATTCTTGTTGCACACGTTCAAGGTTGGCTATCAACATACCAAATTGCGTGCCCCAGTCACCGATGTGGTTGGCGCGGATCACTTTATGGCCTAAAAATTCCAAGGTACGTACAACGGCGTCACCAATGATGGTTGAGCGTAAGTGGCCTACATGCATCTCTTTGGCAACGTTAGGCGCTGAGTAGTCTGCGACGATCGTCTTCTGCGCTTCTTTGGTTACACCAAGGTGCTCATCTGCTAGGGCGATATCCGCTTGTTTAGCAAGAAACGCTTCACTGAGGAAAATGTTGATAAAACCTGGGCCTGCAATTTCCGTTTTGCTCGCAATGCCATCGAGGTCCAGAACATCCAATACTTTTTGAGCAAATTCTCGCGGGTTGGTACCCAGTTGCTTAGCTACGCCCATAATGCCATTGGCTTGATAGTCACCAAATTGCGCTTTAGCCGATTGGCGAACAGCAGCAGGACTGCCAGCTGGTGCGCCTGCGGCTTCAAGAGCCTGAGATACTTTGTCATTAATCAGTGCTTGGATATTCACACGCGTTTCCTTTAATTCTTGGAATTGCAAAGGTATGCATTTTATTCACCATTTAGTGCCAATACATATCTTAATTTTGTTCATCATTTGGCGCACATAATACCAATTTTATTGAGGCGCTTATAGGGACTAAATTAGGAAATTTTCTACTTTTCGAAGAGTTGTTGGTACTATTAGACGATAATCATCATTTTGGACCATTTAAATGCTTGAACCATTGAAGAATGCAGCGCTTCATCCTGAACAGCTTAAGCAGGATTTAGATAAATTTATGCATAAAATTCAAGAATTAACCAAAATTTTGCATATTGATTTATCCACAAATCAAGCTGACCACATTGCACTGCGCATTAATGATCGTAAATTAGCGTCATTAGCACATGCGGCATGGCTGGGGGAAGGACGAGAAATATCGAGTGCTCAGATAAATGGCCGTCCTATCATTGTGATTGAATTTTCGGTGCCGCTATCGGCTTATGGTTGGTCAATAGAATGTTTGGAATTGCCTTACCCTGCCGAGGGAAAAATTTACCCAGAGCAGAGCTGGGAGCATGTGGAATTTGTGGTGCCATCTGAGGCACAAACCGCGCAAGCCTATTTGCAGGATATACTGTCGGTTTACCCACAATTAAAAGAATGCTGGACAACATTAGACACTCAAGGTGTTCAAGTTAAATTGTCCAGTCCAAAAGGGGAAGGAGAGCGATTACATAACCCGACGGTTGCATTTAAGTGGCAAGGCGTGTGCATTAAACTGCATCCCCACTCTTTAAAAAAGATCGTAAAATCAGAGCAAAGATAAATTGCTCTGATGGCGATGAAGTACGGTTATCCTAAGTTATAGCTTTTAGGCCGAAGCTGGAACGCTTCAATTGAGCCAATTTCTTGCCCTAAACTGAGTTTCTGAACCGTTTGATGTGCGTTTCCTTGGCTGTGCATGATCAGTCGATTGGCGGTCCTTGGTTTTAGCTCATTGACCACAAAGCGGATCATATCACTGCGACTGAGTGATTTCAGTTCACTCAAAACCTGCTCTCTTTGATCAAAGCCGGCATCTTTATTGCCGATAGCAACCCAAAGTCTTTGCGCACGGCTGCGAAGGGTGGGGTCGGGCGTTGAAATTTGATTCCATAAACCGCGCTTACTGCTGTGCCACTGGTATTCGTTGAGCTCCAGCAACACCATGTAAAAAGCATTTAAAAATTCATCTACAGCGCTAATCAGCTCATAAGGGGCAGCATTCGGTGACTGGACGTAGAGTACGATGCCTGGGTGACGGTTTAATGGCATGTTGCCCGTTCCGACCATATAACCAAGTTGCTGCTTAGTACGAATTTCATGAAAAAATGTAGCGGACATCAAGTGATTAGCTAATGAATATAAGGCGATGCTGCGCGGTGCGGCATCATTGCACTGATAATAGACCACCACAGCAGAATCTTCTTGATCGCAGTGAACCTCTTTTTGAAAAGTCCCACTCTCTCCGAGCATGACGAGTGGTCTTAATGATTCCTCGTACTGTTGATCTTTGACTCGTAATGCATTTTTAAGCGTATCTGCCATCGCTTGTGCATCACTTCTTAACCAGTCGCCATAGACAAACATCTCAACATGAAGTTGCGCTAATATTTGTTCAACGAAATCACTGAGCTCATCGACTTCTATCTGTTTTAAGGCACCAAGTAGCGTTTCATAAGGAGGGTTGTTGGGTTGTAAAATACCCGTCATTGCATTGAAAAGCTGCGAAATTGGACGATCTTTAGTGGTATTTTGCCAGTTACGAAGCAGTTGTTGCTTGATGGTGTTAAAGCGTTTTAGGCTAAAATCACGTTTAGCAAAGCGTGCGAGAATCATCTCCATTAACTGTGGTTGTTTTTCGCTAAAACCAGAAAGCATCAGGGTGACGCCGCCTTGATGAGCGTACATGTTGTAACTCATCCCAGCAATTTCTGCTTGATAAGTTTCCGTGGCCAGCGAGTCTAAAAACATTTCCACACAGAGACGTGTTTTAACAATATTTCGAGCAGTGGCTACCGAGATGGGGCTATCAATCGCGATGTAAATTACCCCTTTAGGCACTCTAAATTCATGGTCTTGTAGATGCCATAAACGAAAGCCTGGTAACTCTTCAATGATTTCCGGGTTTAAAGACGTTGAAGGCTCTAATGGTTTTGGGTCTAAGTCGTAACAGATAAAAGGATTGAGTGGCGGTAAGTTTGTTTCAATGTCGCAAGGGGTTGCGAATGCTGCAAGTTGTGACGCCGATAATGGAGTAATTGAATAAGGTGTAAAATACCATTTCGCTTTCTTATCGTAATACCCATCTTTAGCAATTAACGTGGCGCGTAGGTTTTCAGGAGTCAAATAATGAAGTGCTTGCTTAAGTAGCGATTCGTTGTAGCCCGCCATCATATAATCGCCATAGATAGTGTCTTGCGGCTGATAGTGCTGCATATTGACCACTAAATGGCTGACCATGTCTAATGGCCTTGTCGTTTCTTGAAAGCGAAAAGCCGATTCAAGCACCGCTCTTTTCTCAAGGTAACGCCATTCGTTCAGCCCCTGCTCTGCGATTAATTTAATCTGAGTAAAGAGTGACTGGATGATGTTATCGACCTGTTTTACGCCTTCATGTGTCAGGCTAAAACTTATCGAAAACTCACGATAATTGCTGCCACTCGCGCCGCCTCCAGCCGATAAGGACGTGATCCAACCTTTCTCTTTTAATGCCAGCATTAAACTGCCTTCACCTTCGTAACCGATGAGATGGGCGAAATAAGAGAGAGGTTTGACATGATAAAAGTCATCCGCGCTTGGGGCAGGGAAGCTTAAAATCAGTTTGCGGATCTCTTTTCGTGGCTCGATTTGAATCAAGACGCCTCGGTGCGCGTCTAAAACAAAAGGCACCTCTATTTTTTTCGGACCGAGCTGTTTATTTGGGATGGAGGAAAATTCATCTCTTGCCCACTGCTCTAACTCATCAAGTGTCTGTGGGCCTGCTAGCGAGAGCGTCATCAAATCAGCCGAGTAATTTTCATGGTGAAAACGGACAATTTCTTCACGGATAGAGACACCATTTCTATCACACAGCGTTTCTAAATTACCCACTGAAAATTTAGCAAACGGGTGTTGCGGATTGATGGTTTCTTTTTGAACCTGATAGAGCCTTCTCGAATCATCATTCTGTTTGAGTTTAAATTCAGAATCCACCGCTTGGCGTTCTTTATCTAGGGCTTCTTCATTAAACAAGGGGGCACAAAAGAATTGGCTGAATCGGTCCAAGGCTTTTTCAAAATGATTTGGGCTTACATCAAAGAAAAAACAGGTGTGCTCTGTACCAGTCCATGCGTTATTGCTGCCACCATGTTGATTAATAAAACTTTGAAACTCACCAATTTTCGGGTACTTTTCTGTGCCTAAAAACAGCATGTGTTCCAGGTAGTGGGCAAGACCTTCTCTGTCTTCAGGGTCATCAAAATGCCCCACATTAATCGCTAAAGCAGCGGCTGACTTTTGTGCATCATCCGCTTGAATAAGTAATGTTCTCAGACCATTAGTTAACGTAATGTAGCGGTATTGGTTGGTGTCGTTAGGGCTTAAATGCACAGTGACTCTCCACAGAAAAGGCTTTTTTAATTATGGCGTTGAAACGGTTAGGTGCAAATTTCAAGCAATGATTTTATGAGCGAAGTGCCATTTTAGTCCTTCAGGAGACTTTTTAATAGACTGTTAACAGTGTCGAAGTCTTTGCTTGGTTGCCTGATATAATCGAGAATAAAGCCGCCTAGACGGCATAGATAATAACCACTAGGAATGAGTAATGAAGATTTTTATTATGCGTCACGGAGAAGCTGAACATTATGCAGCGAGTGATGCACAAAGGGCCTTAACCGAAAGAGGTCTTCGTGAGTCTGTTGCTGTGGCTCGTGCTTGTGAAAAGCAAGATCTTCGCCATGTAGATAAAGTATTGGTAAGCCCTTACTTACGGGCGCAGCAAACTTGGGCTGCGATAGCCTCTTATTTTAATGCCGATGATGTTGTGACCTGTGATGACATCACACCTTATGGGAAAGCGGAAGTGGTATTTGAGTATGTCTCTGCCTTGGCCGATGTAGAACAAATCGAATCAGTGCTGCTGGTGTCTCATTTACCGTTAGTTGGCTATCTCGCGGCTGAATTCGTTACCGATTTAGTCCCTCCAATGTTCCCCACATCCGGTCTGATTGGTATCGAATATGATAGAGAGTTGCGTAAAGGACAGCAGATCTGGAGTATTAATCCTTAAACCACCATTCAAAGTAAAAGAAGTTCACGTAATTTGAATAACTAGGCTACGTTAAGTGAAGGGTTATTGCCTTTACTAATGTAGCCATTATTTTGACTGTTTTACTGGACTAAAAATTGCATCGCCGAGTTAACGCATTGTCGCATTTATAGATATTTATCAACAGATTGCTTGCTAACCTATGAAATTTACTCTCCCATTTGCAGATAAATTGCCATCAATACCGCAGCGAAGTATGCCAGCAATCGGTGCGCCGGTTATGGTATTGGCCACGTTGGCTATGGTCGTTTTACCGATCCCAGCCTTCCTATTGGATCTGTTTTTCACTTTTAACATTGCCTTATCGATGGTGGTGTTACTCGTCACTGTCTATACCCGTAGACCGCTTGATTTTGCTGCTTTTCCTACGGTTTTGCTTATTGCAACCTTACTTCGACTAGCCTTGAACGTCGCTTCAACCCGTGTGGTTTTATTGTATGGTCATGAAGGCCCTGGGGCGGCTGGTAACGTCATTGAAGCGTTTGGTAGTGTGGTGATCGGTGGTAACTACGCCGTTGGTTTAGTGGTGTTTTTGATCTTGATGATCATCAACTTCATGGTAGTAACCAAAGGTGCGGGACGTATTTCTGAGGTGAGTGCTCGCTTTACCCTAGATGCCTTGCCGGGTAAGCAAATGGCCATAGATGCGGACTTAAATGCGGGTTTAATCGATCAAGACCAAGCGCGGCTACGACGTTTCGAAGTAACCAAAGAAGCGGATTTCTACGGTTCAATGGACGGTGCGTCAAAATTTGTTAAAGGGGATGCGATTGCTGGGATCTTAATTTTGTTCATCAACATTATTGGCGGCTTATCGATTGGTATGGCGCAATATGGGTTGGGTTTTAAAGAAGCGATCCAAATCTACACACTGCTGACCATTGGTGACGGCTTAGTGGCTCAGATCCCCTCATTGCTGCTTTCGATTGGCGCTGCCATGATGGTTACCCGTCAAAATACCGATGAAGATATGGGAGAGCAAGTCGTCTTCCAACTGTTTGACAACCCTAAAGCATTGATGATTACCGCTTGTATTCTCGGCATCATGGGCATTGTACCGGGTATGCCTCACTTTGCTTTCTTATTGCTAGCCGCATTAGCGGGTGGTTGCGCGTATTGGATGATACGCAAACAGAAAAAAACCGCCGATGAAAAGAAACTGCCTGCAAAAGTGGACAACGAAGCACCCACTCAAAAAGAGCTCTCTTGGGATGATGTTCAACCCGTTGATGTGATTGGCTTAGAAGTGGGCTATCGATTGATACCGCTGGTGGACCGAGATCAAGGTGGAGAGCTGCTCGAACGCGTAAAAGGTGTTCGGAAAAAACTGTCGCAAGACTTTGGTTTTCTCATCCCCGCAGTGCATATTCGTGACAATTTAGAATTAACACCCAATAGTTATCGCATTACCTTAATGGGGGTAGCTGTTGGCGAAGCGGAGATCCGCCCAGATCAAGAACTGGCGATTAACCCTGGTCAAGTCTATGGTGTTATTGACGGTGAACGCACACTCGACCCTGCATTCGGCCTTGAAGCGGTTTGGATCCGTGAAGAACAACGTGAACACGCACAAGCTCTCGGTTACACAGTTGTGGACTCATCGACCGTACTCGCCACTCATTTGAGTCAGCTTCTCACTAATAACGCCTCGCAACTGATTGGTCATGAAGAGGTTCAAAACTTAATTGAAATGCTGGGTCGCTCAGCGCCAAGGCTAGTTGAAAACTTCGTTCCAGATCAACTGCCGTTGGGTACAGTCGTTAAGGTACTGCAAAACCTACTCAATGAAGCGATTCCAATCCGAGATATTCGAACCATAATACAAACCTTGGCGGAGTATTCTGGGCGGAGTCAAGAACCTGACATCCTAACGGCGGCCGTTCGAATCTCATTGAAGCGTTTAATCGTCCAAGAAATCAATGGTATAGAACCTGAACTACCAGTGATAACACTGATTCCTGAGCTGGAACAAATATTGCATCAAACCATGCAGGCGTCAGGAGGAGAATCGGCAGGTATTGAGCCAGGCTTAGCAGAGCGTTTACAAGCTGCACTGAGCCATGCAACGCAAGAACAAGAATTGAAAGGTGAGCCCGCCGTGTTACTCACGTCTGGTGTGCTTCGTTCAACTTTGGCGAAGTTTGTGAAAAACACGATACCTAATTTGCGTGTGCTCTCTTATCAAGAAATACCTGACGAGAAACAAATTCGGATTGTTCAAGCCGTTGGGAACTAACGAAACTGTTGTTACCTAATCGGGCTTTAGCCATTTAACACGGATATCTGCTTTGAAAATAAAACGATTTTTTGCCAAAGATATGCGAACAGCGCTGCTGCAAGTGAAAGAAGAGCTTGGTGCGGAAGCGGTGATCATGTCGAATAAAAAAGTCGCGGGTGGTGTGGAAATCGTTGCCGCTGTGGATGGTGAACAGCCCACCCAGCAAAACAGTGCCAAGCGCTATAATTCGCAGCCTAGACAACAAGGTTACACCCAAGTCACCCCGTCTTTGAACAAATCCTCTCGTGAGTTGGATGATGATCGAGTCAGCCTGCAAAACAGCGCAGACACTGGGCGTTCAATGACCAAACGTTTTGCAAATATGTTAAAGCAGTACAGCGCACCAAGTGGCTCAGATTCGGACTATCACGCCGAAAATGAAGATTCGCTCTCTGCATTATTGCAACGTCAATCAGGTTCATCTAACACCAACTCAGGACACGGTAGTGCAGAGTTACGAGCCGATTCGCCATTAGCGAAGTTAATTGCAGAGGATAGAAGAGCGTCCACCCGTCAAACGCCGAAGTTAGATCCGTCACGTTATGATCGTTACCCAACGCAAGAGGCGAGTGTTTCGAACCCAGAGCTGGAAAACATGCGTGAAGAGATGACCTCAATACGCCGCCTGTTAGAACATCAAGTGTCAGGATTAATGTGGCAAGAAGTTGAGCGTCGAGAACCTTTGCGTGCCATGCTCATTAAAAGACTTGAGCGCATGGGGGTTTCACAAGAACTGGCTGACCAGCTTGCGTGCTATATCCCAGAAGATACTGCTCCAACTAAAGCTTGGAAGGCACTGCTTGGCTTAGTGGCTGATCAAGTCCCTGTTTCCAAACAAGATATTCTGAAACGTGGTGGTGTGGTTGCGCTATTAGGCCCAACAGGGGTTGGTAAAACCACCACCATTGCTAAACTAGCCGCTCGCGCCGCTATGGAGTATGGCGCTGATAACGTCGCTCTAGTCACCACAGATACCTACCGTATTGGTGCTCATGAACAGCTCTCTATTTATGGCCGAATCATGGGTTGTCCAGTAAGAGTTGCTAAAGATTCCAGTGAGTTAGCCGATGTAATATATCAGCTAAGAAATCGGCGTTTAATTTTAGTTGATACCGCGGGGATGGGGCAGCGTGATGTTCGGTTATCAGAGCAGCTCGATACCCTGATGCAAGAGAGTGGCGAAATCATCCACAGTTACCTTGTTCTGCCTGCAACGGCACAAAGAAAAGTATTACAAGAAACAATCGAGCACTTTAGAAGGATCCCTCTTTCAGGGTGCATTATGACTAAGCTTGATGAATCATTGAGCTTAGGGGAATTTGTGAGTGTCGTGGTTCAAAACGCACTGCCCGTTGCTTACATCGCGAATGGCCAGCGTGTACCAGAAGATATTGTGATTGCCCAGCCGAAGTACATGGTTGCAAAGGCAAACGAATTGCTAGAGAAGTCGACAGAGAATGAACCTCACTATTGGAGCAGCGACTCCGAGAGATTCTAGGCGGCGGACAAATATGGCGAATAATATGATATATGACCAAGCGAGCGGTTTACGCCGCTTAACTCAACCGTCACTGACCAAAGTCATATCTGTGACTGGTGGTAAAGGTGGTGTGGGTAAATCTCACGTGACACTCGGCATGGCGATCTGCATGGCTCGTCAAGGCAAAAAAGTCATGGTGTTGGATGCAGACTTAGGTTTAGCTAACGTGGATGTGATGCTTGGCATACGCCCGAAGCGAAACTTAGGGCATGTACTGGCTGGCGAGTGTGAACTCAAAGATGCCATCGTCGAGGGGCCTTTTGGGATACGAATAATTCCAGCGACCTCGGGCACACAGTCGATGACAGAGTTGTCACACGCCCAACATGTTGGTTTAATACGCGCCTTTGGCAGTTTAGAAGATGAGATGGATATTCTGCTCATCGATACAGCCGCAGGTATTTCTGATATGGTCGTGAGCTTCTGTCGCGCCGCACAAGATGTAGTGATCGTGGTATGTGACGAACCGACATCCATCACCGACGCTTACGCGCTGATCAAGCTCTTAAGTCGTGAACACCAAGTGCAACGTTTTAAAATTGTGGCCAATATGGTCAGAAGTTATCGTGAAGGACGGGAATTATTTGCTAAATTAACTTTAGTGACAGAAAGATTCCTAAATGTGAGCCTTGAACTTGTTGCTTGCATACCTTTGGATGATAAAGTGCGACAAGCAGTAAAAAAACAAAAAATAGTGGTCGATGCGTTTCCACGGTCACCTGCGGCACTGGCAATCAGCTCGTTGGCAAGTAAAGCGTTAACGTGGCCAATTCCAAGAACGCCGACAGGCCATCTGGAATTTTTTGTCGAGCGTTTGCTAAATAGAACAGAAAGTGTAGGGGAACCATTCGGTGAATAAAGCGCTTACTTATGACCAACACGGAAACCTAAAGAGCCAACAAGCATTTTTAGAAAAATACTCTGTATTGGTTAAGCGTATTGCACACCATTTAGCAGGTCGCCTGCCACCAAACGTATTGGTCGAAGATCTAATACAAGCCGGTATGATAGGCCTACTTGAAGCACAAAAAAATTATGATGGGAGTAAAGGTGCAAGCTTTGAAACCTACGCAGGAATTCGAATTCGTGGAGCTATGCTCGACGATATTCGGCGTGGTGATTGGGTTCCACGCTCGGTTCATAAACACAACCGAGAGATAACCCATGCAATTTCAGTTCTAGAAGGTGAGCTAAACCGAAACCCAACTGATACAGAAGTTGCGAAGTATTTAGGCAT
>NZ_CAWNTB010000140.1:0-34538 GCF_963877065.1 Vibrio sp. V01_P9A10T6 | reverse complement strand
CTGTAGCACACGCAGCAGGTGAAGGTGCATCACAAGGTGGCGGTTATGAAATGCTGATCATGCTTGGTATGTTTGCGGTTATTTTCTACTTCATGATTTACCGCCCACAAGCCAAACGTGTTAAAGAGCATAAAAGTTTGATGGCCGCCATGACTAAAGGTGATGAAGTGTTAACCAGTGGCGGTTTAGTGGGTAAAATCACTAAAATCGCAGAAGACAGCGATTACATCTCTATCGAACTGAATGTGAACAATGAAATTGTGATCAAAAAAGATTTCATTACAGCGGTGCTACCAAAAGGTACGCTTAAGTCTTTATAACAGCTAAAGGATCCTTGCTGTGCTAAACCGTTATCCGTTATGGAAGTATTTGTTAGTGGTGTTCGCCATCACTCTCTCTGCTTTATATGCACTTCCAAATATTTACGGTGAAGATCCGGCAATTCAAATTACAGGGGCGCGTGGCGCCTCTGTTGATATGTCAACGCTGGATGCTGTCACCAAAGCTCTTGATAAAGAGAGCCTTTCTCATAAATCCATTGCTCTAGAGAATGGATCAATTCTTGTTCGATTTAACGATACCGATACTCAAATCAGTGCGCGTGATGTGGTGAGTGAAGCGTTAGGCAAAGATACAATTGTTGCACTTAACCTTGCTCCTTCAACGCCTTCTTGGTTGGAATCGATTGGCGCGGCACCGATGAAGCTTGGCCTTGATCTGCGTGGTGGTGTTCACTTCTTAATGGAAGTGGATATGGATGCCGCAATGGAAAAATTGATTGGCCAGCAAGAAGAAGCGTTTCGCAGCGAACTGCGTGATGACAAAATTCGCTACCGCGCCATTCGCTCAGTGGGCAATGACCGAGTGGAAGTCACTTTGCGTGACGATGAGCAATTAGAGCAAGCACAGCAAGCATTAACGTCGAAACATCCTGATATGACTTTTACTACGTCTAAGGCTGACGGTCGCTTTGCGCTGATTGCTCAATTTACTGAGCAGCGTTTGCAGGAAGTTCGAAATTACGCCGTTGAGCAGAACATCACGATTTTGCGTAACCGTGTTAACGAATTAGGGGTCGCTGAACCCTTAGTGCAGCGCCAAGGTGCCAGCCGCATTGTGGTTGAGTTACCGGGGGTTCAAGATACTGCTCGTGCTAAAGAGATTCTTGGCGCAACCGCGACTCTTGAGTTTCGTGAAGTTGATGACAAGGCTGATTTAGCCGCCGCGGCTTCTGGTCGTGCTCCTGCTGGGAGTGAAATCAAATCTGATCGTAATGGTCGCCCGGTTGTCTTGAAAAAACGCGTGATTCTAGGTGGTCAAAGTATCACGGATGCCAGCTCTAGCATGGATGAATATGGTCGCCCGCAAGTGAACATTTCGTTAGATAGCGAAGGCGGAAATAAGATGTCGGCGTTCTCTAAAAAGAACATTGGCAAGCTTATGGCAACGGTATTTGCAGAGTACAAAGACAGCGGCCGTCGGACACCTGATGGCAAAGTGATTCTGGATAAGCATGAAGAAGTGATCAACCAAGCAACGATTCAGTCGGCTCTTGGGCGTAACTTCCGTATCACGGGAATTGACTCTGCTGCAGAAGCTCAAAACCTTGCACTTTTACTGCGTGCAGGTGCGTTAATTGCGCCAATCTCTATTGTTGAAGAGCGTACCATTGGTCCATCAATGGGGCAGCAAAATATCGATATGGGCATTCAAGCCTGCATCTGGGGTATGGTTGCGGTGATGCTCTTTACGCTGCTTTACTACCGTGGTTTTGGCTTGATTGCCAATATTGCATTGATGGCGAACCTTGTGCTCATTATTGGTGTGATGTCGATGATCCCAGGGGCGACAATGACCTTGCCGGGTATTGCGGGCATCGTATTGACGGTCGGTATGGCCGTGGATGCTAACGTTCTGATCTTCGAGCGTATTCGTGAAGAGCTCCGTGATGGACGAAACCCACAACAAGCTATCCACCAAGGCTATGCTAACGCGTTCAGTACCATTGCTGATGCCAACATCACTACGTTGATTACGGCAATCATTCTATTTGCTGTGGGTACTGGAGCCATCAAAGGGTTTGCCGTCACACTTTCTATCGGTATTTTAACCTCAATGTTTACCGCTATTATCGGGACTCGCTGTATTGTGAACCTGTTATATGGTGGTAAACGCATTAAAAAATTGTCGATCTAAGGCTAGGAATTACTATGTTTCAGATTCTAAAAGCAGATAAAACGATCGACTTTATGCGTTGGTCTAAATTTGCGTTTTTATTCTCTCTTTTAATGATTGGTGCGTCTATTTTCACTTTATCAACCAAGTGGTTGAACTGGGGACTGGACTTCACCGGCGGTACTTTGATTGAAGTTGGGTTTGAACACCCAGCTAATCTTGAAGATATCCGCAGTGCTTTGGAAGCGAAAGGGTTTGGCGATGCGACGGTGCAGAATTTCGGTTCCGCGCGCGAAGTGATGGTTCGCCTTCGTCCACGTGCGGACATGGTTGGCGAGACGTTAGGCAATCAAATTCTTTCTGCTATTAAAGAGGGGACAGGAAAAAGTGTCGAGATGCGTCGCATTGAGTTCGTTGGCCCGAATGTGGGCGATGAATTAGCTGAAGCAGGAGGCTTAGCTATTTTAGCTTCGCTCATCTGTATTTTGCTTTATGTCTCTGTTCGTTTTGAATGGCGGCTCGCAGCCGGTGCGGTAATGTCATTGGCACACGATGTGATCATCACGCTTGGTATCTTCTCTATCATGCAAATTGAGGTTGATTTAACGATTGTTGCAGCTTTGCTGACCGTTGTCGGTTACTCGCTCAACGATACGATTGTGGTATTTGACCGTATCCGTGAAAACTTCCGTAAATTGCGTAAAGGTGATTCAGCCGAGATCATGAACAGCTCAATTACCCAAACCTTGAGCCGGACTTTGATTACATCGGGAACCACCTTGCTGGTGGTGATCGCACTCTTTGTGCAAGGTGGGGCGAACATACATGGTTTTGCCACTGCTTTACTGCTCGGTATCACCGTGGGTACTTATTCATCTATCTATGTTGCGTCAGCGTTGGCACTGAAATTAGGAATTACCCGTGAGCACCTACTTCCACCTCAAGTGGAAAAAGAGGGTGCGGAGTTCGACGAACTTCCTTAGCAGCCTGAAAGTTTCTTAAATAGCCAAAGCCGCAGAATATTCTGCGGTTTTTTTCTAACCCATCCCACCGCGGTCACTCTCAGTAGCAAAGTATAAAATGAAACTAAAAAAGCCTCGTATATTGCTATACGAGGCTTGAATCAATTTTGACGGTATTGATGGTATTTAGTGCAACTATTTAAGAATAGCGCTGTTACCGTTATCACGAATGTGTTTCAAAATCGCTTTAACACCACGGGCACTTGAACCTACAATGTTGCCCGATTTCATGTATTCAGTACCGCCAGAGAAATCGGTAAGAATAACGCCTGCTTCACGAGCGATCAGCTCGCCAGCGGCTAAATTCCAAGGTCTTAAACCCAGTTCAAAGTAACCATCGACACGGTTTGAAGCTAGGTAACATAAATCAAGCGCAGGAGAACCAGTACGACGGAAATCAGCACATTCAACAAACAGTGCAGACATGATTTTCATGAAAGATTCGGCATGTTGCTTTTGTTTGTATGGGAAACCAGTAGCGAGAATAGTGCCTTGAAGATCTTTTAACTGTTTAACACGAAGGCGTGAGTTGTTTAATTGCGCACCAGCACCACGTTGAGCGGTAAACAGCTCATTGCGCATTGGGTCATAAACACAAGCAACTTCTGTTTTGCCTTTAATGCGAACCGCGATGGAAACGGCGAAGTGGGGTAAACCTTTGACGAAGTTTGTTGTGCCATCCAGTGGGTCGATGATCCATTGAACGTCCTTATCTTTACCGTCGATAAGCCCGTTTTCTTCAGCAACGATACTGTGTTCTGGGTAAGAACTTTTGATTGTATCGATGATCATAGTTTCTGCTTCTTTGTCTACGTTAGTAACAAAGTCATTAGTCCCTTTCTGAGTTGTTTCGATTTTCTCAGTATTTTCTAGTGATTTAGCAATATGGTTACCAGCTTTTCGCGCAGCGCGAATAGCAATGTTTAGCATTGGATGCATACAGTTTTCCCAACGGATGTTAAAGAACGAAAAAGCGGGCAGCAGTATAACAAAGTTTTATTAAAAAGGAAGTGGCTATTTTTTGCTCGGTTGTTCATGTGTAGCTAAAGGACCTGACCATTTTAGTCAGGTTTATGTTAGTATTCTGTCGTTTAAAATAGAGTGGCGTACAACGTAATGCTAGACAATGTAAAAATCATTTTAGTAGGGACATCTCATTCAGGAAATATTGGTTCTGCTGCCCGAGCGATGAAGGTCATGGGACTAAGTAAAATGATTTTGGTTTCGCCTCAATGCGAGGTAGACGCTCAAGCGATCGCTCTAGCTGCTGGAGCAAGCGACATTGCTTTAAATGCGGAGGTCGTGGATACGCTAGAGCAGGCTGTCGCAGATTGTGGCCTGGTGGTTGGGTCAAGTGCACGCTCACGAACTTTAGAATGGCCAATGCTTGAACCACGTGAATGTGGTGAAAAATTGGCGCAAGAAGGGCAGCAATACCCGGTTGCTTTAGTGTTTGGCCGAGAAAAAACCGGGCTGACCAACGATGAACTGCAAAAATGCCATTTTCATGTGTGCATTCCGGCTAATCCTGAATACAGTTCGTTAAACCTTGCTATGGCCGTACAAACATTGAGTTATGAGGTGCGTGTTGCCTATCTAAATAATGAAAAAAAAGGTTATCAAGCCCAGCCAGAAGAAGCGTATCCTCTGCATCACGAATTAGAAATGTTCTATCAGCATCTTGAAAAGGTAATGATACAGACACAGTTTATTTCAAAGGAACAGCCGGGACAGATCATGAATAAACTCCGTCGGCTATTTTCTCGTTCGCGTCCAGAGTCTCAAGAAATCAATATATTACGTGGTGTGTTGACCTCAATTGAGAAGCATCGCAGCAATCAATAATTATCCAGATTAATAATGGGGTTAAATACCTGACTAAATTAGTCAAATAAATACTTGACCTATTTAGTCAGGTATGGAAAAATTCCAACCACATAATCAATGTGGATACGGTGATATGAGACTTACATCTAAAGGAAGATATGCAGTTACAGCCATGTTAGATGTGGCTCTGCATTCGCAACAAACCCCAGTGCCACTGGCGGATATTTCCGAACGGCAAGGCATTTCGCTCTCTTACCTTGAGCAGCTGTTTTCTAAACTGCGTAAAGCGGGGCTAGTTGCTAGTGTACGTGGTCCAGGTGGTGGATACCGCTTAGGTGCAGATGCCTGCTCAATTTCGATTGGTACTGTGATTGCCGCTGTTGATGAATCAGTTGATGCAACAAAATGTAATGGAAGAGCCGACTGCCAAGGTGGTACTCGCTGCTTAACACATACGTTATGGCGAGATCTTAGCTCTCGCATTAGTGACTTTCTGAACAACATTACTCTTGGCGAGTTAATGATTGATAATGAAGTACTAGAAATTTCTGACCGCCAAGGCTTGGGCCTGACGGTGAACCACGGGTTAACTAATAAAAATACCAATACCGTGATTATCGGCTCGGTGCCCGTAGGTCTTAATGCCCGCTCATAGCGGCAATGTTTACATTGGAGTAGAAAATGAAACTGCCTATTTATTTTGACTATTCAGCTACCTGTCCAGTTGACCCTCGCGTGGCTGAAAAGATGGTTCAGTACATGACGATGGATGGTGTTTTGGTAATCCAGCATCGCGATCGCACCGTTATGGCTGGCAGGCAGAAGAAGCCGTAGACACTGCGCGTGAGCAAATTGCTGAACTGCTTAATGCTGATCCTCGCGAAATCGTATTCACGTCCGGTGCGACAGAGTCAGATAACCTCGCGATCAAAGGTGTGGCGCATTTCTATGCCAAGCAAGGTAAGCATATCATTACCTGTAAAACCGAGCATAAAGCGGTGCTTGATCCATGTCGTCAGCTTGAGCGTGAAGGTTATGAAGTGACCTATCTTGAGCCAGAATCGAATGGCTTGATTGATCTAAAAAAATTAGAAGCGGCAATGCGTGATGACACAATTTTGGTGTCGATCATGCACGTGAACAACGAAATTGGCGTAATTCAGGACATCATGGCGATCGGTGAGCTTTGCCGTGAACGCAAGATAATTTTCCACGTAGATGCAGCGCAATCTGCCGGTAAAATTCCCCTTGATGTACAAGAAATGAAAGTGGATCTTATCTCCCTTTCTGCGCATAAAGCGTATGGACCTAAAGGGATTGGCGCATTATATGTTCGCCGTAAACCTCGTATCCGTCTTGAAGCGCAAATGCACGGTGGCGGCCATGAACGTGGTTTCCGTTCAGGCACATTACCAACGCACCAAATCGTAGGTATGGGTGAAGCATTCCGCATTGCTAAGCAAGACATGCAAAAAGATTTTGACCACGCAAAAGCATTGCGTGATCGTCTACTCGCTGGTGTACAAGACATGGAAGCCGTGAGTGTGAATGGCGATTTAGATCAGCGTGTTCCGCACAACCTGAATATTAGTTTTGCCTTTGTTGAAGGCGAATCGCTACTGATGTCTTTAAAAGACTTAGCGGTATCATCAGGTAGTGCTTGTACGTCGGCCAGCTTAGAGCCGTCATATGTACTGCGTGCGCTTGGTTTGAACGATGAAATGGCGCACAGCTCGATTCGTTTCTCATTTGGCCGTTTTACGACCGAAGAAGAAGTGGACTACGCCGTTGAACAAATCCGCGTAGCCGTAAGCAAATTACGTGACATGTCTCCTCTATGGGATATGTATCAAGAGGGTGTGGATTTAAACACCGTTGAATGGGCACATCACTAGTCCTTTAAAAGGCACTGGTTTATTCCCAAGGAAATAGAGGATTAGAGGTAACTATCATGGCATACAGCGAAAAAGTAATTGATCACTATGAAAACCCACGTAATGTTGGCTCTTTTGATAAAGAAGATCCAACCATTGGTAGTGGTATGGTTGGCGCTCCAGCTTGTGGCGACGTAATGAAGCTACAAATTAAAGTGACGCCAGAAGGCATCATTGAAGATGCAAAATTTAAAACCTACGGTTGTGGTAGCGCGATTGCTTCGAGCTCACTGGTTACTGAATGGGTGAAAGGCAAGAGCATTGACGAAGCGGCAGCCATTAAGAACTCTGAAATCGCGGAAGAGCTAGAGCTTCCACCAGTGAAAGTTCACTGTTCGATTTTGGCGGAAGATGCGATCAAAGCTGCCGTTGCCGATTATAAAAAGAAACACCAACAATAATATTAAGGGAGTGAATGATGGTTCACTCCCATAAGTTCAAACTAAGAATCTAAGGTTGTAGTATGGCCATTACCTTAACTGAAACAGCAGCGCATCGCGTTCGAGCATTCCTAGATAACCGAGGCAAAGGCGTAGGTTTACGTCTTGGAGTGAAAACAACAGGCTGCTCGGGTATGGCTTACGTGCTTGAATTCGTTGATGACGTTAACGAAGAAGACGAAGTGTTTGAAGATCATGGTGTCAAAGTGATTATCGATTCGAAAAGCCTCGTCTACCTTGATGGCACACAGCTTGACTATGTCAAAGAAGGGCTAAACGAAGGTTTTGAGTTCAACAACCCGAATGCAAAAAGCGAATGTGGTTGTGGTGAAAGCTTCAACGTGTAACGGATTGGCTTTCGGCGTGACTAGGCTCACTTGAGCCTAGTGTCGAGCACTAGGAGCAATGTGTTAATGAACTATTTTGAATTATTTGGGCTACCAAGTCAGTTTGCACTGGATGGTAGCCTTCTTTCTTCTCAGTTTCGTGCGCTGCAAAAACGGTTTCATCCCGACAATTTTGCCACTGCGTCTGAGCGAGATCGCCTGCTTGCTGTGCAAAACGCCTCACAAATCAATGATGCTTATCAAACATTAAAATCGCCGATCAGTCGCGCAGAATACTTGTTGCTTGAACAAGGCATAGAGTTACGCGCAGAACACCAAACCATGCAAGATCCGCTGTTTTTAATGGAGCAGATGGAGCTGCGAGAAGAGCTTGAAGCCATCGCCTCACAGTCTGATGTTGAAAGTGCGTTATTCGATTTTGAAAACAGAGTCAGCAAGATGTATAAACAGCATCTTACCTTGGTTGAGCAACAACTTAATCATGCTCAATGGAACCTTGCGGCTGATACGGTTCGCAAGCTTAAATTTATTGCCAAGCTCAAAAATGAAATAGAAAGAGTCGAAGAACAGTTACTCGGCTAGTTCGATAATAAGGACCAACCCATGGCATTACTTCAAATTGCAGAACCCGGTCAAAGCTCTGCGCCGCATCAGCATAAACTCGCAGCGGGTATCGACTTGGGGACAACCAACTCATTAGTCGCATCGGTTCGAAGCGGTAATGCGACGACGCTTGCTGATGAACAAGGACGCTCGATCCTCCCTTCGGTGGTCCACTATTCGGCTCAAGAGCGTTGCGTAGGCTTTGATGCCAGAGCACACGCGCAAGTTGATCCTGCCAATACCATCATTTCTGTGAAGCGTTTGATCGGCCGTTCACTGGCTGACATTCAGGCGCGTTATCCCACATTGCCTTATCGCTTCAAAGCCAGTGACAACGGTTTGCCTATTTTGCAAACGGCGCAAGGTAATAAGAACCCGATTCAAGTTTCCGCCGATATTCTTCAATCTCTTGCTCAGCGTGCCGAAGCGTCGTTAGGTGGTGAATTAGCGGGCGTGGTGATTACCGTACCTGCTTACTTTGATGATGCGCAGCGCGTGGGCACCAAAGATGCCGCTCAACTTGCCGGCTTGCACGTACTGCGTTTACTCAATGAACCTACCGCTGCAGCGATTGCCTATGGCTTAGACTCAGCGCAAGAAGGTGTGATTGCGGTTTATGATTTAGGTGGCGGTACGTTTGATATCTCTATCTTACGTTTGTCGAAAGGCGTGTTTGAGGTGCTCGCGACCGGTGGCGATTCCGCGCTCGGTGGTGATGATTTTGACCATTTGATTGCTGACCATTTTTTGAGCCAAATCGGCTTAGCTGAACCGCTCACTGCTGAGCAGCAACGAGCATTGCTTGATGCGGCCACCGAAGCGAAAATTGCCTTATCTGATACCGATAGTGTCGAGGTTTCTGTGCTGGGTTGGCAAGGGCGTTTAACTCGCGATGAGTTTAACCAACTCATCACGCCACTAGTAAAGAAAACCTTACTATCGTGTCGTCGAGCACTCAAAGATGCCGAAATTACTGCAGATGAAGTGTTGGAAGTGGTGATGGTCGGCGGTTCAACTCGTACGCCACTGGTTCGAGATTTAGTCGGTGAGTTTTTTGGTCGCACACCACTAACTAGCATCAACCCTGATGAAGTTGTCGCGATTGGTGCAGCAATTCAAGCCGACATTTTGGTGGGTAATAAACCCGATTCAGAAATGTTACTGCTGGATGTCATTCCCCTGTCGCTGGGTATTGAAACCATGGGTGGCTTAGTGGAAAAAATCATCCCACGTAACACCACCATTCCTGTTGCGAAAGCTCAAGAATTCACCACCTTCAAAGATGGTCAAACAGCCATGAGCATCCATACGGTGCAGGGCGAACGTGAGATGGTAGACGATTGCCGCTCCTTGGCTCGTTTTTCACTAAAAGGTATTCCACCAATGACGGCGGGTGCCGCGCATATCCGCGTAACTTATCAAGTTGATGCAGATGGCTTACTCTCTGTGACAGCGATGGAAAAAAGTACGGGAGTTCAGGCGGAAATTCAAGTTAAGCCCTCGTATGGACTGAGTGATAATGAAGTAGCAAATATGCTGCGAGATTCGATGACGTTTGCCAAACAAGATATGCAGACTCGCGCTCTGGCAGAGCAACGTGTAGAAGCCGATCGTGTAATCGAAGGTTTGATCTCTGCCTTACAGGCCGATGGTGATGAATTGTTATCTGAGTCAGAAAAGCAGATCCTTCTGAATGCAATAGAAGATTTAATTGTGCTGCGTAATGGTGATAGCGCCGATGCCATCGAGCAAGGAATTAAAGAGACAGACAAAGCCAGCCAAGATTTTGCTTCACGCCGTATGGATAAATCCATTCGCAGTGCACTTGCTGGTCAATCGGTAGATGATATTTAAAGAGAAAAATTATGCCTAAGATTATTGTGTTACCTCACCAAGAGCTTTGTCCTGAAGGTGCCGTTCTGGAAGCGCAAGCAGGAGAAACCGTACTGGATGTGGCGCTGAAAAATGGTATCGCTATTGAACATGCGTGTGAAAAATCCTGCGCATGCACGACTTGCCATATTATCGTTCGCGAAGGGTTTGACTCACTTGATGAGAGTGATGAGTTGGAAGATGACATGCTTGATAAAGCGTGGGGTCTTGAACCTGAATCTCGCCTCGGCTGCCAAGCTAGAGTCGCTAACGAAGATTTAGTGGTTGAAATTCCAAAGTACACACTCAATCTGGCTTCTGAAGATCATTAATCCTATTGAGTGTATTAACGCCCGTTCACTGTTTGTAAAAGGAAAGCAAAATGAAATGGACCGATTCTCGTGACATTGCGATCGAGCTTTGTGAGCAATACCCAGACGTAGATCCTAAAAATGTACGTTTTACGGATCTACACCAGTGGGTGATGGAACTGGAAGAGTTTGATGATGAGCCAAACCGTTCCAACGAAAAAATTCTCGAAGCGATTATTCTATGTTGGATGGAAGAGATCGACTAAGACTATTGCTAACATGATCGTTATTCAGTAAAACATCACAGAGTTAACAATTTTAACTAAAAAGAGCGGACCGAATGGTCCGTTTTTTTATCAAGTTGACATTTTGACCCTACAAAATGCTAACATCCCTTGGTTATTTAATCGTAATGGCACAGGTGAGGCCATATTCAGGCAAGGAGAAACCATGTCTACAAAGATGTCCGTATTTATCAGCCAACAAGCTGCCCAGCCTCAGTGGGGAGAAAAGGCGATTGTTTCGTTTTCAGAAAATGGTGCCACAATTCATGCTATTGAGAGTGAGCATGAACTCAGCGCGGTTCAGCGCGCGGCACGTAAGCTTGATGGGCAAGCTATCAGAGCTATCAGCCTACAAGGTGACGGTTGGCACTTAGAAAATATTTGGGCTTTCTACCAAGGTTATCGTGAAGCGAAAAAACTCAACACACTAGAATGGCAACCACTGAGTGAGTCAGATCAAGCCGAGTTAGAATATCGTATTAAAGCGACGGAATGGACGCGCGATATCATCAATAAAAGCGCCGAAGAAGTCGCTCCGCGTCAGTTAGCGACCATGGCGGCTGAGTTCATCAAATCGCTAGCCCCTGAGCATGTCAGCTACCGTATTGTCAAAGATAAAGATCTACTCACCGAAGGTTGGGAAGGTATTTATGCGGTTGGTCGCGGCTCCGAGCGTACGTCAGCCATGCTGCAACTCGATTACAATCCGACAGGAAAAGAAAGTGCTCCTGTTTTTGCTTGCTTAATTGGCAAAGGCATTACTTTTGATTCTGGTGGTTACAGTTTAAAAACGTCCAACTTTATGTCGGCGATGAAAGCAGATATGGGGGGCGCTGCAACGATCACCGGTGGCCTTGGTTTGGCTATCATGCGTGGTTTTAATAAACGTGTGAAACTCATTTTGTGTTGTGCAGAAAATATGGTTTCCGGACGCGCCTTGAAACTGGGTGATATCATCACTTATAAAAACGGCACCACAGTTGAAATAATGAACACCGATGCAGAAGGCCGCCTAGTGTTGGCCGATGGCTTGATTTATGCCAACGAGCAAAAACCACAGCTTATTATTGATTGCGCGACATTAACGGGTGCCGCCAAAAATGCACTCGGCAATGATTACCATGCACTGCTGAGCTTTGATGAGAGCTTATCACAGCAGGCATTGGTGGCAGCTCACCAAGAGAAAGAAGGCTTATGGCCTCTGCCTTTGGCTGAGTTTCATCGCTCTATGTTACCTTCAAGCTTTGCGGATCTCTCTAACATCAGCTCAGGTGATTATTCACCGGGAGCAAGTACCGCAGCGGCCTTCCTCTCTTACTTTGTTGAAGATTACAAAAAAGGGTGGCTGCACTTTGATTGCGCTGGTACTTACCGCAAATCAGCAAGCGATAAATGGGCCGCAGGTGCAACGGCGATGGGGGTGCGTACATTAGCACGCATTTTGACCGACCAAGCTCAATAATGAAAAACCGCTCAACTCTCTGTTTTGGGCGGTTCACTATAACTAAAAAAACAAAAGAAAAAGGATAACCTTATGGCTCTAGAAAGAACATTTTCTATCATTAAACCCGATGCGGTAGAACGTAACTTGATTGGTGAAATCTATCACCGTATCGAAAAATCAGGTTTGCGTATTATCGCCGCGAAAATGGTACATTTGAACGAAGAGCAAGCGAGCGGCTTTTATGCTGAGCATGAAGGCAAAGCGTTTTTTCCAGCACTAAAAGAATTTATGACCTCAGGGCCGATCATGGCTCAAGTGCTTGAAGGTGAAGATGCTATTGCTCGTTACCGCGAATTAATGGGTAAAACTAACCCAGAAGAAGCGGCATGTGGAACCATTCGTGCTGATTACGCATTAAGCATGCGCCATAACTCAGTTCATGGCAGTGATAGTCCTGAATCGGCGGCACGTGAAATCGCTTTTTTCTTCCCTGAATCAGAGATTTTCTCTCGTTAATCTTGGCGTTTTCTATCCCAAATTCTTTCGATTAAGGCCTCACGTTGTGAGGCTTTTTTATACTCGTATGATTGGGAACTGTAGAGTAAAAACAATCCGACAAGCATTGAATGACTTAGTAATTGAAGGGTTGTACAACCCTTGTTGTTACTGCATAAAGGCTGTACAATTCGCGCCCTTATTTATTGTTTCCGTCGTTGAGAGGCCACATGACTATTGAAAAAGTCAATCTGCTTGATTTTGATCGCCAAGGTCTGCGTAAATTTTTTGCTGAAGAGCTCAGTGAAAAAGCGTTCCGCGCTGATCAGGTCATGAAGTGGATCTACCATTTTGGTTGTGATGACTTCGAACAAATGACCAATATCAACAAGAAACTGCGTGAGCAACTGCAACAACGCTGTGAAATTCGCGCGCCGATCGTTTCACAAGCACAACACTCGTCTGATGGTACGATTAAATGGGCGATGCGTGTTGGCGATCAAGATGTTGAAACGGTTTACATCCCAGAGGAAGACCGAGCGACTTTGTGCGTCTCTTCCCAAGTTGGCTGTGCTCTGGAATGCAAATTCTGTTCAACGGCTCAGCAAGGTTTTAACCGTAACCTCAAAGTGTCTGAAATTATCGGGCAAGTTTGGCGCGCAGCGAGAGAAATTGGCCTTGAGAAAGAGACGGGTCGTCGTCCGATTACTAACGTAGTAATGATGGGGATGGGCGAGCCTTTGCTCAACATGAAAAACTTGATCCCAGCGTTAGAGATCATGCTGGATGATTTAGGTTTTGGCTTGTCAAAACGTCGTGTCACCGTGTCCACTTCGGGCGTGGTTTCTGGTCTTGATCAAATGACAGGGCAAATCGATGTTGCATTAGCGATTTCATTGCATGCACCCAATGACAAATTACGCAGCGAAATTATGCCGATCAATGATCGCTGGGATATTCAAGATTTCTTAGCCTCAGTGCGTCGTTATATCGCCACTTCAAATGCAAACCGTGGCAAGGTTACGGTGGAATATGTGTTGCTGGATCATGTCAATGATGATATGGACCACGCGCACGAATTGGCTAAGTTGATGAAAGGCACGCCGTGCAAAATTAACCTGATCCCATTTAACCCTTATCCCGGTTCACCTTATAAAAAACCGAGTAATTCACGTATTGACCGTTTTCAAAAAACACTGATGCAGTATGAACACACAGTGACGGTGCGTAAAACTCGTGGTGATGATATTGATGCCGCTTGTGGGCAGCTAGTCGGTGATGTGATTGATAGAACCAAACGGACCAAAATGAAACAAATGGGTGGCGATGTCATTCCTGTCAAATCGGTCTAAATCGGATGATAAAGCAAAGCCAGAGATCCCTCTGGCTTTGTGCATTTTTACCATTTGAAATAATTTTCCGCGATTTTGACGTCAATTTTATGAAAAATATTGACCTAGCTGTAATTTCTTTCCTAAAGCCATGTTGTTTAACGTCAAATATCCATTAGAATTGCTAACTGACGTAATGTTAAATTTGAACTGTCGCCTGCATCAATGAATGCAAATTTTTCACCGTGTTGGAATGCACCATTTTATTACTACGAACTAATAACAATAAAAGTGATGACGGTGCCATTCGAGCCATAACATAATGAGATGTACAAAACGGATGACTACTGAACAAGAACAGATTATTGCAGATGTAAAAACAGACACGGTGCAACCCGGTACTTTATTAAAGGCAAAGCGTGAAGCGTTGGGATTAACGCAAAAGCAAGTTGCCGATAGGTTGCGGTTACGTCTCTCTATCATTCAGAGTTTAGAAGAGAATAACTTCGCCTCGGACCAAGTGGCGACGTTTACTCGCGGTTATTTACGTTCCTATGCGAAGGCCGTCGGGATCAAAGAGTCAGTTATTTTAGCTTCCTTTGATGATTGCTATCCTACGGTTGTCGCTGAACAACCGATGCAAAGTTTTTCGAAGAAAACCAAGCGAGAGAAACACGATAGCCGTATTATGACGCTGACATGGGGTATTTTTGCCATCATTATTGGTATTTCCTCATTATGGTGGTGGCAAAACCAAGAACAAGAGAATGTTGTGGTTGAGAGTTCACCATCAATCACTTCGACATCGGTTGAACGTTTGCGAGATGAGGATTTCACGACCGTTCCTGAATTAGTACCTACGGTTGACGAATCTCAAGTAGAAGCAGAAGC
Organism: Vibrio sp. V01_P9A10T6; assembly: GCF_963877065.1. Taxonomy (NCBI): domain Bacteria; kingdom Pseudomonadati; phylum Pseudomonadota; class Gammaproteobacteria; order Vibrionales; family Vibrionaceae; genus Vibrio; species Vibrio sp. V01_P9A10T6. The sequence continues at coordinate 19,562 of NZ_CAWNTB010000140.1, read as the reverse complement.
GGTGGATGCCCCTGTAGAAATCAACACTCAGGCTGCAGAACTTATCCCTTCACCTGAAGATGATACAGCCGAAGCCGACCTGAGTGCGAGCGACGATCCTGTATTGGATAAGACGCCACCGCAGGATGCAACGAATCCATACGCTCCTCTAACGCTCACATTCAGCGCAGATTGTTGGATTCAGGTGAAAGATGCAGCAGGCAAAACCCTTTCCACTGGGATTAAAAAATCAGGGCAAACCATAACCTTGCAAGGTGAAGCTCCGTTTCAAATCATTCTTGGCGCGCCTGAAAGCGTTTCAATGACATTTGCAAGTGAACCTGTAGACCTTTCTGGGTATACTTCCGGTAAAGTCGCTCGATTCACCTTACCTTAGAAAATACTATGCAACACGAATCTCCAATTAAGCGTCGTTCATCGACGCGTATTTATGTCGGTAATGTGCCCATCGGTGATGGTGCTCCTATTGCTGTTCAATCTATGACCAACACGCGCACTACCGATGTTGCGGCAACGGTCGCTCAAATTAAAGCGTTAGAAAAAGTCGGGGCTGATATCGTACGAGTCTCTGTACCGACAATGGACGCGGCAGAAGCGTTCAAGTTGATAAAACAGCAAGTATCCATCCCGCTGGTGGCTGACATCCATTTTGATTACCGCATTGCGTTGAAAGTCGCCGAATATGGCGTTGATTGCTTGCGTATCAACCCTGGTAACATTGGCAACGAAGAACGTATTCGCGCCGTGGTCGATTGCGCACGTGACAAGAACATACCCATTCGGATTGGCGTGAATGGTGGGTCGCTCGAAAAAGAGATCCAAATGAAATATGGTGAGCCAACACCGGCCGCTTTAGTCGAGTCAGCGATGCGTCATGTCGATATTCTTGAAAGACTCAACTTTGATCAATTCAAAGTCAGCGTTAAAGCATCGGATGTTTTTCTCGCCGTTGATTCCTACCGTCTACTGGCTAAACAGATTGCCCAACCTCTGCATCTTGGTATTACGGAAGCAGGAGGCGCAAGAGCCGGTGCAGTTAAATCGGCAGTGGGCTTAGGTATGCTGCTTGCCGAAGGCATCGGTGATACGCTGCGTATTTCACTGGCTGCGGATCCGATCGAAGAGATCAAGGTCGGCTTTGATATTCTTAAATCGCTGCGTATTCGCTCGCGAGGCATTAACTTCATCGCTTGTCCAAGCTGTTCACGTCAAGAGTTTGATGTGATCGCCACAGTCAATGCGTTAGAGCAACGTTTGGAAGATATTTTGACACCTATGGATGTCTCGATCATCGGTTGCGTGGTTAATGGCCCAGGTGAAGCTGAAGCTTCTCATCTTGGTTTGGCTGGCAGCAACAAGAAAAGTGCATTCTACGAAGACGGCGTCCGCCAGAAAGAGCGTTTTGATAACGATGATCTGGTCAGCCAACTCGAAGCGAAAATTCGCGCGAAGGCCTCTATTCTCGATGAGAAGAACCGAATCAACGTGACTCAAATCGAACAAAATTAATCTCAACGACCTTACGGTAAGTATTGTGGCAAAAACAATTCAAGCAATTCGAGGCATGAACGACTGCCTCCCAACTCAGTCTCCACTTTGGCAAAAAGTGGAAGGCATAGTGAAAAACGTGATTAGTGCATATGGCTACAATGAAGTACGTATGCCTATCGTTGAGATGACACATCTATTTAGCCGTGCGATCGGTGAAGTGACCGATGTGGTTGAAAAAGAGATGTATTCTTTTGAAGATCGCAATGGTGACAGTTTATCGCTTCGCCCTGAGGGTACCGCAGGTTGTGTCCGTTCTGGTATCGAAAATGGTTTGCTCTATAACCAAGAGCAACGTTTATGGTACATGGGGCCTATGTTCCGTCATGAACGTCCGCAAAAAGGGCGCTACCGTCAATTCCACCAATGTGGGGTTGAAGTGTTTGGCCTGGATGGCCCTGATGTTGATGCCGAGCTGATTATGATGACCGCGCGTTTGTGGCGTGAATTGGGCATCGAAAAACATGTTCGTTTGGAACTGAACTCAATTGGTTCTCTTGAAGCGCGTGCCAATTACCGCACCGCTTTGATTGACTATTTAGAGCAGCATCAAGAGGTGTTGGATGAAGATGCCAAACGTCGCATGTACACCAACCCACTGCGTGTACTCGATACTAAAAATCCAGATATTCAAGCGATTTTAGGTGACGCACCCAAATTGTCTGAGTATCTAGATGAAGAATCGAAGCAACATTTTGCAGGCTTATGTGAACTTCTTACTGCTGCGGGTATCGAATACCAAGTTAACGAGCGCTTGGTGCGCGGCCTAGACTACTACAACCGCACCGTATTTGAGTGGATCACTGAAAGCTTAGGTGCTCAGGGTACGGTTTGTGGCGGTGGACGTTATGATGGCTTGGTAGAACAACTGGGTGGCAAAGCGACACCAGCAGTAGGTTTTGCCATGGGGTTAGAGCGCTTAGTGCTGATGATGGAAACACTGGAACTGACCGACGTGCGTCGCAGTGTCGATGTGTACATGGTCAGTGCGGGTGAAGGCACTATGATGGCAGCAATGAAACTTGCTGAGCAGTTGCGTGAACAGGTTCCGGGGCTGCGTGTTATGAACCATTTTGGTGGTGGTAACTTCAAAAAACAATTTAAACGTGCTGATAAAGTGGGGGCTGCGGTGGCTTTGGTATTAGGCGAAGATGAAGTCGCAGAAAGCACAGTAGTTCTCAAAGATCTTATCGGTGGTGAACAAATTACGATTTCTCAAACTGAAGTCGCGAGCAAACTGACGCATCTTGTGTAAGCAAGCGCATTTGAGACATCTATTAAAGAGGACAGGAAGTGGAACTCTACGATACTGAAGAACAACAAGTTGAAGCGATAAAAGATTGGTGGAAAGAGAACGGTAAAGCCGTGATCTTTGGTGCTGTAATTGGCCTTGGTGGCTTGTTTGGTTGGCGTTACTACCAAGATAGCGTTATTGCTGCGCAAGAAGCCGCTTCTGAAAGTTATAGCAAAGCGGTAACTCAGTTAGCTGCAAAAGGCGCAGAAGCAGAGATGGTTGTTGAGAGCTTTATTGATAGTAATAAAGGTACAGAATATGCCGTCTTAGCCGCACTACAACTTGCAAAAGTTCAAGTAGAAGCGGGTCAAATTGATGAAGCTTTAGCGCAGCTTGAATGGGCAAAAGCAAACACCAAAGATGATGCTATTCTACCGTTAGCGACCTATCGCGTGGCCCGTATTAAAGCGGAACAAGGCCAGTTTGATGCCGCCTTAGCTGATCTTACGACCATCACAGAGAAAGGGTGGGCGGGACGCATTGCGGAACGGCGTGGTGATATCTCACTGCGTAAAGGCGACACGGACGCGGCTTATGCGGCATACACGGAAGCACAACAAGCTGACGATGCAAGCCAAACGCTACAGATGAAACTGGACGATCTTGCCAAATAAGGGCACAAGTTGATGAAAAAGTTGTTCAACAAAGTGCTCGTTTCTGCCGTTGTGCTTGGAGCACTTGCAGGGTGTGCTAGTGAAGAAGACACCATTATCATGGCTCCTGTGCCAATGGTAACGAGTGAATTTACGCCTACAACTCAGTGGAGCACATCGATTGGTGATGGCGTAGGGCATTACTTCTCAAAGTTATCTCCAGAATACGCTTACGACAAAGTGTTTATTGCTAGCCGTGATGGCTTGGTGAAAGCCTTGAACCCTAAAACGGGTAAAGAGCTGTGGAAAACCGATCTTGAACAAGATGGCACCATGCGTTTATCCGGCGGTATAGCGGCGGCCTATAGCCAAATTTACATTGGTAGTGAAAACGGTTTAGTCACTGCGCTTAATGAAGCTACGGGCGAGCTTGTATGGCAAGTTAAAGTCGACGGTGAAGTGCTAGCAGCTCCGGCTGCAGATGCGAACATGATCATTGTTAATACCAGTCGTGGCACTTTGGTGAGTTTAGACCAAGCGACGGGTGAGCAAAAATGGACCATCAGTACTGAAGTTCCTAATTTAACGTTGAGAGGCGACAGCAAACCTGTTGCGGTATCGGGCGGTGTTTTTTGGGGAACCTCAGGTGGCCGTCTTGCTGCCGCTATCGTTGAGCGTGGTCAGTTGATTTGGCAACAACCGATTGGCATGCCTAAAGGTGCCACTGAAATTGACCGCCTAGTCGATGTTGATGCCTCACCTATCGTGATTGGCGGCATGCTGTATGCGGTTGGTTTTAATGGCCAGTTGATCGCCATTGATCTGCGTTCGGGCAAACCAGCTTGGAAGCGGAATTACTCTTCAGCAACAGACATGGCTAGCGATGGTGGCCGATTATTTGTGGTGACCGACAAAGATCATGTGGTGGCTGTGGATACAAGAAGCGGTACCGAACTTTGGAGCAACAAACAGCTTGAACACCGTTTGCTAACTGCACCAGCGATTATCAATGGCTACCTTGTGCTAGGTGACAGTGAAGGGTATCTACATTGGATTGATCGCAGCAGTGGCGAATTCGTTGCCCAACAGTTGGTTGATAAGAGCGGTTTTGCGGTGAGTCCTCTCGCTGTCGATGATGGTTATGTCAGCATGACCCGTAATGGCAATGTAAAGAAACTGACGATTAAAAAATAAATCGTGATATAATTCACATTCGGCTCCTGGCTGGTAACAGTTAGGGGCCGTTTTATTGAATAAATAGATGTGGTTATAGGTAAAAATTTAATGCTTGCTAGCAAGTGTTTACCTATAACTACATAAGAGAAAATATTGTAGAGGTTAGTATGGTTCCTGTTGTTGCTCTTGTTGGGCGTCCCAATGTCGGTAAATCTACGTTGTTTAACCGATTAACTCGCACTCGCGATGCGTTGGTGGCGGATTTCCCCGGTTTAACGCGTGACCGTAAATATGGCCAAGCTAAATTGGGTGAGCACGACTTCATTGTTATCGATACCGGCGGTATTGATGGTAGTGAAGAGGGTGTAGAAACGAAAATGGCTCAACAGTCATTGGCCGCGATTGATGAAGCTGATGTTGTGCTATTTATGGTTGATGGTCGCGCTGGTTTAACGGCGGCTGATGAAGTGATCGCCCAACATCTGCGTAAGATTGAAAAGCGCGCTATTTTAGTCGTGAATAAAGTGGATGGCATTGACGCTGATGCTGCAAGTGCTGAGTTTTGGCAATTGGGCGTCGATCAAATGTACCAAATTGCTGCCGCTCATGGCCGTGGTGTTGGGATCCTTATCGACCGAGCTTTGAATCCACTTGCTGAAGAAATGATCGAGCAGGCTGAAGGCGAAATCGAAGATCTAACCGACTTTGAAGATGCTGAAGAAGAAAAGTTAGATTACACCGAAGAAGAAGCCGAAGCTGAATACAAACGTCTGCAAGATCAGCCGATAAAACTGGCGATCATTGGCCGTCCGAATGTCGGTAAATCGACACTCACCAACCGCATTCTCGGTGAAGAGCGTGTTGTGGTTTACGACATGCCCGGAACGACGCGAGACTCCATCTACATCCCGATGATGCGTGATGAGCGCGAGTATGTATTGATTGATACTGCTGGCGTGCGTCGTCGTACTCGCATTAACGAAACGGTTGAGAAATTCTCGGTCGTCAAAACCTTAAAAGCCGTTGAAGATGCAAACGTTGTTCTGTTAGTCATTGACGCTCGTGAGAATATCTCAGATCAAGATCTTAGCCTGCTAGGTTTTGCATTAAACGCCGGACGTTCGATAGTGCTTGCAGTCAATAAGTGGGATGGGCTCGATAACGACGTCAAAGAACGTGTCAAGAAAGAGCTAGACCGCCGTTTAGGTTTTGTCGATTTTGCTCGTATCCACTTTATCTCTGCATTGCATGGTACGGGTGTTGGTCATCTATTTGAATCGGTTCAAGAAGCGTATAAATCGGCGACAACACGTGTTGGTACATCGGTATTGACTCGTATTCTTAAAATGGCAACCGATGATCACCAACCGCCTATGGTTCGTAGCCGCCGCGTAAAACTTAAATACGCTCACGCAGGTGGTTATAACCCGCCGATTATCGTTGTACACGGTAACTTGGTGAATGAGCTGCCAGATTCTTACAAACGTTATTTGATGAACTATTACCGTAAGTCTTTAGAAATCATGGGTACGCCTATTCGTATTCAGTTCCAAAGCAGTGATAACCCATTTGAAGGAAAAGTGAATAAGCTGACCTTATCTCAAGAGCGTAAACGTAAACGCTTAATGACGATGATGAAAGGACGCAGCAAGTAGCCTTCCTCATAACTGAAATACCCAAGTTTAGACTTGGGTATTTTTTTGCCTAAAATTTATCATTGGCGATAGAGTCACTAACGTGGCGGTCTGGAAATGAAGTGCAGTGCCAAAATGATTGAGTGAAAAACAGAGCATGGCAACGTTGCTGCATTGTATAAGTATCAAACAAAATGAGTAGAACATTTCGCCAAAAGATCATTTTCACATATCCTGATTTCTTTGATTTTTTAGTTGTTAAATGGAGTTTTATATCGTTATAAATCCATATGCAGAATATGTAACTTATGCTTTCGGTGTGTGGTTATATAAATGTTCTTTTAAGAGTAGATCGCTGAACGGAGCAGATAAAGCAAATGATCAGGATGAGATCTTTTATCGATCATAGCCTAATGTGTATGAGGTGGTTGGTGAGCCTGAAGGTATTGTGATAGAGATCAAAGCTGAACTCTCGATAATCCGAGACCATACGTGCCGTTTGATGAAGTGTCGGCTATCACATGCACGAACTATCTACGCAAACGAGCTATCTATTAAAACGAACGATATAAAACATCTACCAAAATCACACTATGTGAAAGATGTTATGTGAAAGACACAAAGAGAGATGGGATTAATATGCAGGAAAATCTTTGCCCTTGTTGCCAAAATCCACTGGCGTGGGATGGGCGTTACCATTGTACTCAGTGCAAACATCACTTTAACAAAATTGGTTTTTGCCCTGAGTGTGATTCTGAGCTGGAGAAATTGCAGGCGTGTGGCGCGGCAAACTTTTTCTGTAATTCATGCAATGAGCTCAAATCAAAATCTAAGATTCGATTTGAGTTTCAAGCACAAGATTAAGTGATTAATTAACGGTAGAGAAAACTTCGCCATCCGCCACTCGCGTGATCAATTGATCGCCGGTTTTTAGATCACGAGCGCGGTGAATCACTTTGCCTGAGCTATCTCGCGTGATCGAATAGCCTCGTTTTAGTGTCGCTAATGGGCTTACTGCGTCAAGCTTCTCTGCAGCTAGCGTTAAACGGTGTGCTGTGCGCAGGAGTTTTTTCTCCATTACGTCCAGCAATCGTTGCTCGCTTTTGGCTAGTCGATGCTGCTGCTTCGCTAAGGTTTGTACGGGAGAATGCAACTGCAGTTGATGGTATTGCTGGCCAATGTGCTCACGCTGAGTCGAAATATAGCGCTGTATCGCCCGCTGTAGGCGCATTTCTGTGTCATCAAGTTGCTGGCTTTGACGCTGCAAGCGGTAAGTGGGGTGCTGTTTCTCTAGCGCGTGAACCAAAGCGCGTAAATGATGCGCTTGTTGACTGGTGTAATAGCGCATCGCACTTTGTAGCTTGTGCTGGTATGAGGCGAAAGCTTGTCGCTTATTACTGTTGTCTCGGCTGACTAATTCTGCAGCAGCGGAGGGGGTTGGGGCACGTACGTCAGCCACAAAATCAGCAATCGTCACATCGATTTCATGCCCGACGGCACTGATAATTGGGATCTGACTAGCGGCAATTGTGCGCGCTACGATCTCGTGGTTAAAACACCATAAGTCCTCTAAAGAACCGCCACCGCGACCCACAATCAATACGTCACACTCTTGCCTCGCATTTGCTCTACCAATTGCTTGAGCAATTTGAATGGCCGCTTGTTCGCCTTGAACCAGTGTAGGATAAATGATGACGGGCAAGCTTGGATCGCGCCGCTTGAGCACATCAAGAATATCAAACAGGGCTGCGCCAGTTTTTGAAGTAATAACTCCGACGCATTGAGGATTTTCCGGCAAGGGGCGCTTATTGGATTGTGCAAACAGCCCTTCCGCGGCCAACTGCATCTTCAGCTTTTCAAACTCTTGCTGGAGACGACCATCCCCTTCGGGTTGCATGCTCTCGATAATGACTTGGTAGTCACCTCTGGGTTCATAAAGAGAAAGACGCGCTTTAACAAGTACCTGCTGGCCATTTTTAGGTTTGAAGGTCACAAAGCGATTATTGCCTTTGAACATCGCACATTTTACCTGCGCGCGAGAATCTTTGAGTGAGAGATACCAATGGCCAGAAACCGGAGCGGAGAAGTTCGATATTTCACCAACGAGCCACACAATGCCCATTTCATTTTCAAGTAACAGGCGTACTTCAGCATTGAGACGGGAGACAGTGTAGATGTTTTCGTTGGTCAAAGAAGGCAAGGCTAATCCCCTAGACGAGGGTATGGAAATTAGCGGCAATATAATACATATCAAGGGTTGGAATGCAAATTAAAAATGAAAAAATGAGTGGTCAAGCGATTACCTCGGGCGTATAATCCGACCGCAATATCAAATCCAAATCGATTTATCCTGTTCATTGTGTATTAGGGCAAATTGAGACAACTTGGATTTACCTTTTATTCACTCCTCTTAATTGTGAGATATTGCAAATGCTAAGAATTGCCAAAGAAGCGCTGACATTCGATGATGTTCTTCTCGTACCAGCACACTCCACCGTTCTCCCAAACACAGCCGATCTCCATACTCAGCTGACCAAAAATATCGCACTGAACATTCCGATGATCTCAGCTTCTATGGATACAGTGACAGAGGCTCGCCTTGCGATCGCTCTTGCCCAAGAGGGTGGTATTGGTTTTATCCACAAAAATATGCCCATTGAAGAGCAGGCTGAACAAGTCCGTCTTGTCAAAATTTTTGAAGCGGGTGTAGTCACAGCGCCAGTAACAGTTCGCCCTGACGCAACCATTCAAGATGTGATTGCTTTGACAGAGAAACATGGTTTTGCCGGTTTCCCTGTGGTGAGCGATCACAATGAGCTTGTCGGTATCATCACCGGCCGCGATATTCGCTTTGTTACTGATTTAACAAAAAAAGTTGAAGCAGTCATGACACCAAAAGATCGCTTAGCCACAGTTAAAGAGGGCGCATCTCGTCAGGATGTACAAGAGCGCATGCACAAAGCGCGTGTTGAAAAAGTCTTGGTAGTGAATGATGAATTCAAACTGACTGGTATGATCACCGCGAAAGATTTCCATAAAGCAGAACGCAAACCGAATGCTTGTAAAGATGAACAAGGGCGTTTACGTGTTGGTGCGGCTGTTGGTGCCGGTGCTGGCAATGAAGAGCGCGTAAAAGCATTAGTGGAAGCGGGAGTGGATGTTCTACTGATTGACTCTTCTCATGGCCATTCAGAAGGTGTACTTAACCGTATTCGTGAAACGCGCGCCGCTTATCCTGATCTCGATATTATCGGCGGTAATGTTGCAACGGGTGCCGGTGCGAAAGCTCTAATTGACGCGGGCGTAAGCGCGGTCAAAGTCGGTATTGGCCCGGGTTCAATCTGTACAACGCGTATTGTAACGGGTGTTGGTGTTCCTCAAATTACGGCGATTTCTGATGCAGCTGAAGTGGCTGATCAATACGGTATTCCTGTGATTGCTGATGGCGGTATTCGTTTTTCTGGCGATATTTGTAAAGCGATTGCTGCTGGTGCATCTTGCGTGATGGTCGGCTCCATGTTTGCTGGTACTGAAGAAGCTCCGGGTGAAGTTATTTTGTTCCAAGGTCGTTCATATAAAGCTTATCGCGGTATGGGTTCGCTGGGTGCAATGTCTCAAGGCTCTTCTGATCGTTATTTCCAATCTGACAATGCGGCTGACAAGCTTGTACCTGAAGGGATCGAAGGTCGTATCGCCTATCGAGGCCGTCTAAAAGAGATCGTTCATCAACAAATGGGTGGTTTACGCTCAAGCATGGGCTTAACTGGTTCGGCCACTATCGAAGATCTGCGCACTAAAGCCGAGTTTGTTCGTATCTCTGGTGCAGGTATGAAAGAGTCACACGTGCACGACGTTCAAATTACCAAAGAAGCGCCAAACTACCGCTTGGGTTAATGACGAACCACGAATAGCTTGAAGCTTATGGGGAGCGCGATGCTCCCCATCCACTACATTAATGATTGAGATTGACCTTAAATGACTAAAGATATCCATGACCAACGTATTCTGATCTTAGATTTCGGCTCTCAGTACACACAACTGGTTGCCCGCCGTGTTCGCGAAATCGGTGTTTATTGTGAGCTGTGGAGCTGGGATGTTGAAGAAGCGGACATCCGTGAATTCAACCCAGATGGCATTATTCTTTCTGGTGGCCCTGAAAGTGTGACTGAAGCCAACTCTCCGCGTGCGCCACAATATGTGTTTGATTCTGGCGTACCTGTATTTGGTGTTTGTTATGGCATGCAAACCATGGCTGAGCAGTTGGGCGGAAAAGTGGCCAGTTCTGAGGAACGTGAATTTGGTTATGCAGCTGTACAGCTAATGGGTGAATCGGCCCTGTTTAGCGACCTTGAGCTAACGCAAGACGTTTGGATGAGCCACGGTGATAAAGTGGTGCAAATTCCGGCTGATTTTGTCAAAACAGCGCAAACGGAAACTTGTCCTTATGCGGCAATGGCGAATGAAGAGAAAAAATATTATGGCGTGCAATTTCACCCAGAAGTCACGCACACCAAAAACGGTCTAAAAATGCTAGAGAATTTCGTTCTCAACGTTTGTGGTTGTGAGCGTCTATGGACGGCTGAGTCTATCATCGAAGATGCGGTTGCTCGTATTAAAGAGCAAGTCGGCGACGATGAAGTGATCCTTGGCCTATCGGGTGGTGTAGATTCGTCAGTTGTGGCGATGCTGGCTCACCGAGCGATTGGCGATAAATTAACCTGCGTATTCGTTGATAACGGCCTATTGCGTCTGAATGAAGCTCAGCAAGTAATGGATATGTTTGGCAACAAATTTGGCTTAAACATCATTCATGTCAATGCAGAAGATCGTTTCCTCAACGCACTGCAAGGTGAGTCTGATCCGGAAGCGAAACGCAAAATCATCGGCCATGTGTTTGTTGATATCTTCGATGAAGAATCAAAGAAATTGAAAAATGCGAAATGGCTTGCGCAAGGCACGATTTACCCAGATGTGATTGAATCGGCCGCCTCTAAAACAGGTAAAGCGCACGTGATTAAATCTCACCATAACGTTGGCGGTTTGCCTGATGATATGGAAATGGGATTGGTTGAACCACTGCGTGAGCTTTTCAAAGATGAAGTGCGCAAGATTGGCCTAGAGCTTGGTTTGCCTTACAACATGCTTTACCGCCATCCGTTCCCTGGCCCTGGCCTTGGCGTACGCGTGTTGGGCGAAGTGAAGAAAGAGTACTGTGATTTGCTGCGCCGCGCCGATGCTATTTTCATTGAAGAGCTGCATGCCGCTGATCTGTATAACAAAGTGTCACAAGCTTTCACAGTTTTCTTACCTGTTCGTTCGGTAGGCGTTATGGGTGATGGACGTAAATACGATTGGGTTGTATCGCTACGCGCTGTGGAAACCATTGACTTTATGACAGCACATTGGGCACACCTGCCTTATGACTTTTTGGGTAAGGTTTCTAACCGTATCATCAATGAAGTGAATGGTATTTCTCGTGTGGTTTACGATATTTCAGGTAAGCCACCAGCCACCATTGAGTGGGAATAATTCCTCTAAAAAAGCGTACTCCTTCGGTGAGTGCCCTGTTATGATTGCTGCGAAATAGTCGGGGAGCCGATGCAGATTCTGCATCGGCTGAGATCGAAATTCGAGACCCGTCGAACCTGATTCAGTTAATACTGACGTAGGGAACTATGAGCACTTTGTCACGAGCCGAATAACAACGGCTAACCTTTGTAAATTCGATTACCGAACTTTCCAAACCACGGTCAAAGTCAGTTCCTGTATGTCTTGTCATAGGAGCGACCATGGCACAACCAATACAGAAACACACACAAGAAACGACGCTATTAAACATACCTGTTGTACTCACTATCGCAGGGTCTGATAGCGGTGGAGGGGCAGGTATTCAAGCCGACATTAAAGCGATATCGGCAACTGGCAGTTTCGCGTGTTCCGTTATTACCGCCATTACTTCACAAAATACTCAAGGCGTTTCCGCCATTTTCCCCATTCCACTTGATCACATCGAAAGCCAGTTAGATGCCGTCTTTAGCGACTTGAAGATCGTGGCCGTTAAAATTGGCATGCTAGCCGATGCCAGTATCATCAAGATCGTTGCCAAAAAAATGCAGCAATACCAACCCAAGAGCCTTGTGATAGATCCCGTGATGGTGGCGACCAGTGGTGATTTATTACTTGAGCAATCGGCAATCAGTACATTAAAAGAAATGTTGATCCCTTTGGCTGACATCATTACCCCCAATTTATTTGAGGGAGCAGTACTTACTGGCAAGCCGGTTCCTCAATCTGAAGTCGAAATGAGCGGTATGGTGGCTGATTTACGAGCGTTGGGTGCAAAGGCGGTGTTGCTAAAAGGTGGGCATTTAGAACAAGATGAAAACAGCAATGATCTTTTGATCATGCAATCTTCGTCAGAATTACTCAGTGCGAAGCGTTTTCCAACCCAAAATACCCATGGGACGGGTTGCACGCTCTCTTCTGCGATCGCTTCTTATCTTGCTCAAGGAAATAACCTGCACAAATCCGTGTATTTGGCTAAGCAGTACATATCGCAAGCCATTGGCTATGCCGATGAGCTGGATGTTGGCCAAGGTCGCGGCCCTGTTCATCACTTTTTTACTGGCCACGCTCATGTGCGCTAAGCCATTGCCGGTGCGATGATGCTTGAGAAATTTGAGGCATTGGTTGTTCACTTAACCTGATGAAAAATAGATTGAACTCTAAAAGCCTCAAGCTTTTTTGAGGCTTTTTCATATTTATCGACTGGCCTTCAAAGGGCAATGTCGCCGTACGATAATTGGTTTACATCATGATGAAACCACTCGCATTTTGACATTTAATTGATAAGTTTCACTGTCAACAATGGCTCGGCTATCCATACTATTTTCACCGTACCCACTAAGCCAAAAATAAGGGATTGATATGTTGAAAACAAAGCATTTAGCCGTGCTGATTAGCAGTGTTTTAGCCGCAAACAGTTACGCGTTAAATATCCTACCTGACCCTGAAAATGCCGCGGGTTATATTGTCTCTAAAGTAGAGCTACAAGCGGCAGAAAAAGCCAAAACAGCGGATCCTATGTATGCTATTTGGTCGAAGGCACTAGAAACGCGTTCCAATGCGATTGTTGAAGCAATTGTGCCGGGGCTAAGTTCTAACCCTGAAAACGTCAAGCGTGTTGAACGAGTCTTTCCACAGTACGAATGGGATTTTTTAACTCAAATGGCGGCTCCCGAATACACCTATACACGCTTCTTACGTGCGATTGGTAAATTCCCCGCATTTTGCGGCGAATATACGGATGGCCGAGATTCAGACGCAATTTGTAAAAAATCCATCGTGACGGCTTTTGCTCATTTCTCACAAGAAACGGGTGGGCACATTGCGAAAGATAACGTATCTGATAACCCGAATAGGCTTGAAGAATGGCAGCAAGCATTGGTTCATGTGCGTGAAATGGGCTGGTCTGAAGGACAAAGTGGCTACACAACCGGTTGTGGTCAAAATGATTGGCAAAATGCTCGTTGGCCGTGCGCCGCTGGGCAAGGTTATTTTGGTCGAGGCGCGAAGCAGCTCTCTTACCATTTCAACTATGGCGCTTTTTCTGAAGTGATGTTTGATGGTGATGCCAAAGTACTGCTCAATAACCCCGGATTAGTAGCTGATTCTTGGTTGAATTTAGCCTCAGCGATTTGGTTCTTCTTAACACCTCAAGCACCGAAACCGGCAATGTTGCACGTAATTGACCGTACATGGACACCTTCGCAACGTGAAAGCGATGCTGGTATTGGCTATGGTTTTGGCACCACAATTAACGTTATCAATGGCGGCATTGAGTGCGGTGAACAGAACAAAGATAAAGGTCAACCGGTTAATCGCATTCGCTACTGGGAAGGGCTAGCGGATCATTATCAAATACCGATTGAGTCAGATGAAAAGAATACCTGTTGGCAGCAAACGCCTTACGGTAGCTTAAATTTGAACGGTGCGACGGATGTGCTGTATACCAACTGGGATGGTAATTGGAAATATTACTCTGATCGCCCAGGTGGCTACTCGTTTGAATGTGAATTGGTTGGTTTCCAAACCGCGTATTCAGCCCTTGTTGCTGGTGATTACGAAAAATGTGTGACTAACTTTTATGGTTCACATTCAAGCTGGCCGCAAGTGCGTGTTGTGGATGCGATTGATCCCGGTACGCCACCAGAGCCACCAGTGGATGGCATCGTCGGCTGGGAAGCGACAAAGGTATATAACACGGGCGATAAGGTGAGCTATAAAGGCGCTACTTATGAAGCTAAGTGGTGGTCACAAGGTAATGAACCCACTCAAGGTGATCCTTGGAAGCTTATTACAGGTGGCTCAACAGCGCCCACAACACCTGACCCTGTTGAGCCACCACCAGTGGTCAATGAGCCAGAACCGCCCGTCACGCCAGAGCCTACTCCACCAAGCAGTGATTTTTCAAGCTGGGTTGCAGGGGTTACTGTTGCAAAAAATGGCGATAAAATTACGCATAATGGAAAGTGTTTTATGGCTAAAAATAACCCCGGAGTATGGGAATCACCCACGCAAAGTAACTGGTTTTGGGATGAAATAAACTGTCAATAGAGAGTAACATTTAGCAAAAGGAGAGCAGCACGATCGAATTCGGTTGCTCTGCTCTCTTTTTGAACAATCAAGTGGTTAAATTTACAATCTTAGTTTTCGTTAACGTTCTTTCCATTTTGTGTGCTACTCCACTAAAATCCGCGCGTAATTTTTATCAACATTTTTTAAGGTACTCGCGAATGTCTACTAAATTGGCCAATCCAGCGCCGCTAGGCCTAATGGGTTTTGGCATGACGACTATCCTGCTTAATATCCATAATGCAGGCTTTTTTCCTATCGACTCTATGATTTTGGCGATGGGTATTTTCTACGGTGGTTTAAGTCAAGTCATCGTGGGTATCATGTGTTTCAAACGTGGTGACACTTTTGGTACCACAGCGTTTACCTCTTACGGCCTATTTTGGCTCACATTGGTTGGCCTGATTGTCATGCCATATATGGGACTACCAGCAAGCCCTGCTCACTTTATGGGTTGGTACTTAACGTTGTGGGGCATTTTCACTGGTTTCATGTTTATCGGTTCATTGTGCTACCCACGTGCTAAACAAGTGGTATTCGGCTCACTGACCATTCTATTTGCTTTACTAGCTGCGCGTGATTTCACTGGTAGCGAACTTATCGGCACGATTGCTGGCTTTGAAGGCATCTTCTGTGGCGCAAGTGCGATTTATTTTGCAATGGCTCAAGTTCTGAATAATGAATATGGCCGTGTTATTTTACCGATTGGTGAAAAGAAAGCGCAAAACGCTGTTGTCGAAAAGTTGACGACACAAGAAATCGCAGCCTAATACGGGTTGATGAAAAAGAAAAAGGGTTAGCGTTTGCTAACCCTTTTTACGTTTACCTTGAATGCTTTTTGCTGATGAGCTTAGCTAATCCGTTAGGATGATGGTTGTTCAACACCCACGGAGCTTTCTTCTACGGTTGGTTCTTGTCCCGTTTTGCGTTTATATTTTCCTTCCCAATATGTCGCATTCTTAATGCCGAGTTTTACTGGGTTGAAAAGATACTCATCGACACCTTGTTTTTGTTGCTCTTCATAATCTTTGAGTGCTGCAATAGCTGGTTTAGCCATAAAGAAGATGATCAAAATCCCGACTATGTTTAGCCACGCCATCAAACCCACGCCCACATCACCCATTGCCCAAGCAAGGTTCGCGGTTCTCACTGTGCCGTAGAATACCGTTGCGATGATCACTACTTTAAGAAGAAACATCAGGCCATCGACTTTAAAGGTGCGGCGAATGTAAGCAATATTCGTTTCAGCAATATAGTAGTATGCCAAAATCGTGGTAAAGGCGAAGAAGAACAGAGCAAACGCAACAAAAGGTTTGCCCACGCCCGGTAGTGCGCTCTCAATCGCCATTTGGGTAAATACTGGGCCATTGGCACTAATATCCGCCGCGATGTTCTGTACTAAAAATGCACCTTCTGCGCCGCCGTGTACGTTATAAGCACCAGTGATCAGAATCATGAACGCGGTTGCGGAACAGACCAGCAAAGTATCAATGTAGATAGAAAATGCTTGCACTAAACCTTGCTGCGCTGGGTGATCAACACTCGCGGCAGCCGCAGCGTGCGGTCCAGTACCTTGGCCTGCTTCGTTTGAGTAAACACCTCGTTTTACCCCCCAACCAATCGCAGCACCAATACCTGCCATTGGTGTGAACGCATCACCAATGATCATGGCAAAAATACGTGGTACTTCACTGATGTTAAGCAGGATGATAACAAACGCAGTAATGACATAGGCCAAAGCCATAAATGGCACCACGACCTGTGTGAAGTTAGCGATACGCTTAACACCACCAAAGATGATGAAAGCTAAAATAATTGACACTACGGTACCAGTAAAAATCTTAGCAAAAGTGAAGCTACCGATAGTGGTTTCAATGATTGGGCCAGCCCCAAAAGCCGCTTCTACGGCATTACCAATGCTGTTGGATTGCACGCCAGGTAAAAGCACACCACAAGCAAAGATGGTGGAAATGGCGAAGATCCATGCATACCATTTTTGTCCCATCGCTTTTTCGATGTAATAAGCGGGGCCACCACGGAATTCACCTTCATCTTCTTCTTTATAAATTTGTGCCAGAGTTGATTCAGCATAAGCAGTCGCGGCACCAAAAAAGGCCACTACCCACATCCAGAAAATAGCACCAGGGCCACCAAAACCAATTGCTGCGGCTACGCCTGCAATATTACCCGTACCGACGCGTCCCGAAAGTGAAACGGCCAAAGCTTGGAAAGAGGATATCCCTTTGGTTGAGCTTTTTCCGGAAAGAAGAAGTCGCCACATTTCAAAAAAGTGACGGACCTGAACGAATCGGGTCACAATTGAGTAGAATAAACCCGCACCAAGGCATAAATAAATTAGCGCCGGGCTCCAGATTATTCCATTCAGAAAATCAACAAATGACTGCATATGCATTTCCCTGTTTTAGTAGTTTTGGTGAGTGTTGTGTTTGCTTTGTGGGCAACATATTAATCTTTTTGTAACTTAGATGTTAATTTATTTATCTGTGAATAATCGTTAGCGTGATGAGGAACACAAAATGCTAATGAAATGTTAAAAAATAGGTAGGTTAATTAGAATTGGCTAAAATTTCAGCGCATATGGGTTGGTCACCCGAAAGGTTGGAAATTAAATCCTCTCGGGTGAATCACTATGCATAATAACTTTCCACTAAGGTTTAGCTAATAATAAGCATTTTCTATTGTAACTAGTTGATGAGGTAGCGAGAGAGATTCAACTCATGAATTGGCAAAGCACAAGTTTGCTCACTGACCATGTCGGCAAGAAGCTGTCCAGATCCGCAAGCCATCGTCCACCCTAAGGTTCCATGTCCGGTATTGGTGTAGAGGTTTTCAAATAGAGTGGAGCCTATAATCGGAGTCCCGTCAGGCGTCATTGGTCTAAAGCCTGTCCAGAATTCAGCTTGTGCTAAATCACCACCTTGAGGAAAGAGGTCGGTCACGACTTTTGCAATGGTTGCTTTGCGCGCATCAGGCAAGGTAGGATCAAACCCGGCTAACTCTGCCGTGCCCGCGACACGAATTCGATCCTCAAAACGAGTGATGGCCACTTTATATGTTTCGTCCATTACCGTTGAACGTGGGGACAATTCGGTGTCGACAATCGGCAGCGTTAGTGAGTACCCTTTCACTGGATAAACAGGAATGGAGATACCCAATGTCGCCAGTAAAGCGGTAGAGTAACTGCCGAGTGCGACGACATATTTGTCTGCTTTCAGTTCACCTTTATCGGTTTGGACAGCGATGATCTTTTTGCCTTCAGTAGTTAATGTTTTTATTTGTGTATCAAACAGAAATTGCACACCACGGCTTTTCGCGAGCTCTGTTAATTGTTGGCAAAACAGATAGCAGTCTCCGGTTTCATCGTCGGGGAGGTACAAACCACCTCGCAATTTATCGCGTACAAGAGCAAGCCCCGGCTCTTGCTTAATGCATCCATCGACATCAAGAAGCTGATAACGAATCCCACTTTGCTCGAGCAGTTTGATGTCCTTTTGTATCGCTTGTAGCTGTTTCTCGCTGCGAAACACTTGCAACGTCCCAAGCCGACGGCCTTGATATTGCATGTTATGTTGCAGATTCAGGTCAGCCAAACAAACGCGGCTGTAATTGGCAATCGCCAGCATTCGGGCTTTATTGATGTTGTAACGATCCTGTTGGCAGTTCAATAACATTTTACCCATCCACGTCAACAGCTGTGGATCAATAGACGGTTTTATTTTCAACGGTGCATGCTCTTCAAACAGCCACTTTAATGCTTTTTGTGGGATGCCGGGTGCAGCCCAAGGGGAAGAGTAGCCATAAGATATTTGCCCTGCGTTAGCAAAACTGGTCTCTTTTGCACCTTGTGATTGGCGATCCACCACCGTTACTCGGTGGCCCGCTTGTGATAAATACCATGCGCTGGTTAGCCCGATGACGCCGCTACCCAAGACGATAACGTCCATGTTGTCTCCTTAAATCACCCTAGTGTGTTCTCTTAGCACATTCAGAGTTAGTGTAAATGTTCACATGATAGCAACATAAAACCTCAAATTGAGTGGAAACACAATCACTAGCCCCTACACTTATTTTTATGTGGTTATGACAAAAGGGGCTGTAAATGAAGTCAGAGACAGGTCGCCATCAGCGCTGAGTGTGTCTATGTTTCAATACTGCATAAATCATAACGATAAAAGTGATAGCGGCCATTGCCCAGATCCAATAGCGGTAAGCAGAATAAAAGTGGCTGATTTGATGAAGATGTTCAAACGCAAAATGGGTGAGTAAACCAAAAAACGCGACCCAAACTGTGGTGGCAAGCACGTTACCCAGTAAAAATACTCTGATGGGCATTTTCGCTACTCCGCAGGCTAATGGCATGAATTGTTTCATCCCCTCAACAAAGCGACTGATGATTAAGCAAATCGGGCCGTATTTTTGAATAGCGCTTTGCAGTTTTTGAAATTTAGCCCCTGAAATATAGCCTTTTTTATCCAACCAACCCTCAAAATAATAGCCGAGTAGATAGCCGCAACTATTACCAATAAAGCAGCTTAGCCACGATACAATCATAACAAGAGAGAAATTCATTACGCCATTGGATGACAAAATGGACGCAGCAATCATGAGCGATTGGCCGGGCATCGGAATGCCAATCCCTTCGAAAAAGATGCTGATGATCAG
>NZ_CAWNTB010000139.1:0-35180 GCF_963877065.1 Vibrio sp. V01_P9A10T6 | reverse complement strand
TTAAGTGATAAGGCTCAACTGGTTGATATTTTAGTGAAGGGAAGCAAAATCTCTAGAGATAAAACAACGGAAGTACTTTTTGATGTTAAAGATATCTTTGGACTAAATATTTTCTGAATAATTTGTTTTCAATAGCCAACTTCAAGAAGATCATTAGGTGAACCTCTCGAGGTCGAAGCTATTTCCTATATTCTTTATAGTTTAAATTATGCGAATTTAGTGAAAATAGTTCGTGTCGGTAACCCCATTTCTGTCCGTACGACCTGAAGTCGTATTAAGTGTGGTTCTCCACGATAAGAGGGAATTAGTTTCGTGAGCGTTGGGTGTATGTCATTTATGATAATGGATGAAGTTTGCTAAAACAGTTTTGTCCAGAACCTTCACTGTGGGCACTTCGTAACTCACCTTTGTCCAAAAATCGTTTTACAGCCTAACAAAAAGGCGAACTTCTCAGTTCGCCTTTATTATTGAATATTGATTACAAAGTCAGTCACAACCTAAAAGATGATCATAAACTGTGACAACGAGCCATCAACATCAGCACCTACTCTTGGTAGTTATCAATACTTGGGCATGAGCAGACAAGGTTACGGTCACCGTATACGTTATCGACACGGTTCACGGTTGGCCAGTATTTTGATGCCTTAGTATGAGCGGATGGGAAGCAAGCCGTTTCACGAGAATATGGGTGAGCCCATGCATCACTTGCGAGATCCGATTGTGTATGCGGCGCATTCACTAACGGGTTGTCGGCTAATGGCCATTCGCCTGATTGAACTTTCTCCATTTCGGCGCGAATCGCAATCATTGCCTCGCAGAAGCGATCCAATTCGGCTAAGTCTTCCGATTCGGTTGGTTCAATCATCAAGGTGCCAGCAACAGGGAATGACATCGTCGGTGCGTGGAAGCCATAATCCATCAAACGTTTAGCAATGTCTTCTTCGCTGATACCTGTCGCTTCTTTAAGCGGACGAATGTCAATAATGCATTCGTGCGCTACGCGGCCGTTACTACCACGGTAAAGAATAGGGTAGTGTGGGCGCAGTCTTTCCATCACATAGTTAGCATTTAAAATAGCGACTTGAGTCGCCGTGGTTAAGCCTTCTGCACCCATCATGGCAATATAAGCCCATGAGATAGGTAAAATAGAAGCGCTGCCTAAATCGGCCGCAGATACGGCGTGATCGCTGCCTTCAACTCCCCCTTCAATATGTCCCGGTAGGAAAGGCGCTAGGTGAGATTTTACACCAATCGGCCCCATACCTGGGCCGCCACCGCCATGAGGAATACAGAATGTTTTGTGCAGATTGAGGTGAGAAACATCAGAGCCAATAAAGCCCGGATTGGTTAAACCAACTTGCGCGTTCATGTTGGCGCCATCAAGGTAAACTTGGCCGCCCGCGGCGTGAACCATGTTACACACTTCTTTAACTTGTTCTTCGTAAACGCCGTGCGTTGAAGGATAAGTGATCATGATGCTAGAGAGGTGCTCTTTATGCTTCTCAATTTTGTCTGCGAGGTCTGCGATATCAACGTTACCGTTATTATCACATTTCACGACCACCACCTTCATCGAAACCATTGAAGCGGTTGCAGGGTTGGTGCCGTGTGCTGAGCTCGGAATTAAGCAGACGTTACGGTGCCCTTCACCACGGCTTTTGTGGTAGCGCTGAATCGCTACAAGTCCTGCATATTCGCCAGAAGCACCGGAATTTGGTTGTAGCGAGAAGGCATCATAGCCTGTGATTTCACAGAGCTTTTCTTTTAAATCTTTAGCGAGAGCGGCGTAACCTGCGGCTTGCTCTTTCGGTGCAAATGGATGGATCGAACCAAATTCAGGCCAAGTGACAGGGATCATCTCCGCTGCGGCGTTCAGTTTCATGGTGCAACTGCCAAGCGGGATCATGCCGTGAGTTAATGAAAAGTCTTTATTCTCAAGTTTTTTCAAATAACGCATCATTTGCGTTTCACTGTGATAGGTGTTGAACACAGGATGCGTTAGGAAGCGAGATTGACGACGGCAGTGTTCTGGAATCGCTGCAAATTCGTTGGCGGCAATTTCTGCCGACAGCGCGCTTACCGATTGCTTAATATCGAAAACCGCAAACAGGGTTTCAAGATCAGCGGTGGTGGTGGTTTCATCCAAACTGATGCCTAATTGGTCATCAAATCGGCGTAAGTTGATGTCGGCTTGCTGCGCTTTTGCGTACAGAGCTTGAGTTTGAGCGGCGCTCTTTAAGGTAATCGTGTCAAAGAAGCTGTTATGCACCAATTCGTAACCCGCTTGAGTTAAGCCTGCCGCTAGAATTGCTGTCATATGATGAGTACGGCGCGCAATGGTGCGCAACCCTTCTGCGCCATGATAGACAGCATAAAACGAGGCCATATTAGCCAGCAGAGCTTGCGCGGTACAGATGTTCGAGGTCGCTTTTTCGCGGCGAATGTGCTGCTCGCGAGTTTGCATTGCCATGCGCAGTGCTGGGTTACCTTTGGCGTCAATCGACACGCCGATCACGCGGCCGGGCATAGTGCGTTTGTGCGCTTCACGCGTGGCCATAAAGGCGGCGTGTGGGCCGCCGTAACCCATAGGGACACCGAAACGTTGAGCTGAGCCAATCACGACATCCGCTCCCATTTCACCCGCTGGTTTCAGCAAGGTGCTGGCCAGTAAATCCGTGGCAACAGTAACCAAGATTTTATTGGCTTGCGCTTTAGCAATCAGGTCGCTTAAATCACGCACTTCACCTGTGGTGCTTGGGTATTGCAGCAGCGCGCCAAACACATCTTGCTCAGGCAATGAGTCGAGTGCGCCGATTTGTACCTCAAAACCGATAAATTCAGCGCGAGTTTTTACCACTTCAATGGTTTGTGGATGAACATCGTCCGCCACAAAAAAGACGTTACTTTTGCTTTTTCCTGCGCGTTTACACAGTGTCATTGCTTCGCCAGCGGCCGTTGCTTCATCGAGCAGCGACGCGTTGGCAATATCCATTGCTGTTAAATCCATCACCATTTGTTGGTAGTTAAGCAGCGACTCCAAACGACCTTGAGAGATTTCTGGCTGGTAGGGTGTGTAAGCCGTATACCAGCCC
This sequence comes from Vibrio sp. V01_P9A10T6, assembly GCF_963877065.1. NCBI lineage: Bacteria > Pseudomonadati > Pseudomonadota > Gammaproteobacteria > Vibrionales > Vibrionaceae > Vibrio > Vibrio sp. V01_P9A10T6. The sequence continues at coordinate 32,088 of NZ_CAWNTB010000139.1, read as the reverse complement.
GGATTTTCCAGTACGTTACGCAAAATGACGTTCGGCGTGAAGGTGTTGTAGTAACCTTGACCAATGAACGTGCGTTTAATCTGGTTTTGATTGGCAAATACTTTCATCGCGCTGAGCATATCGGCTTCGCTTTTAGGCGCAGCAAGGGACATTGGGCTTTCTAAACGAATTTGCGCAGGAACGGTTTGTTCGATTAACGCGGCTAAGCTTTCGGCGTTAATCGCGTTGAGCATTTTTTGTTGATCGGCTGGGTTGGGTCCGTTGTGGCGTGCAACAAACTCATTTTCGGTACTTAACTGGCTAAGCAGTGGGCTGTGAAGTAATTCAGTCATTTCCTTTACCTTTTCAAAGATCGTGTGCGACCTTAAAAAAAAGCCGCCCATGCTGGGCAGCTTTGATCCGTGATGGGCTAATTAATCTTCTTCGATAGAGTTTTGGTACTCTTCTGCATTTTTTAGATTGTCGAGTTCAGAAGCATCAGACATCTTCACTTTCACAATCCAGCCACCTTCATACGGCTCTTCGTTGATGAGTTCTGGGCTATCTTCTAACTCTTCGTTGATTTCAACGATGACACCTGTAATCGGTGCGTAAATATCTGAAGCGGCTTTGACAGATTCAACCAGAGAAAAACTGTCTCCAGCATCAATTTCTGTATCTACTTCAGGTAGGTCAACAAACACGACGTCACCGAGCATCTCTTGCGCATGCTCAGAAATACCGATGGTCACTGTGCCGTCACCGTTGTCGCGCACCCACTCGTGGCTATCTGCAAACTTCAGTGTATTGTCCATTGCTTTATCTCCAAAAAAGTATCGTATTGATTTGAACTTGTGTTTAATTTAAAAAAGCTATTGATAGAGTGGGAAGCGTTGGCACAGCGCTTTAACTTGTTTGCGCACACGTTGCTCAACATCACTGTTTCCTTCTGGGCTCACAACAAGGCCATCGAGAACATCGCCAATCCACTCACCGATGAGTTTGAATTCTTCACGACCAAAACCACGGCTGGTTCCAGCTGGCGTACCTAAACGAATACCCGAAGTAATCATAGGCTTCTCGGTATCAAATGGGATGCCATTTTTGTTACATGTGATTCCTGCACGCTCTAATGCTTGTTCGGCGATATTCCCCTTCAGCCCTTTAGGGCGAAGATCAACAAGCATGAGATGAGTGTCAGTCCCGCCAGTCACAATGTCACAACCGCGAGTTTGCAATACTTCGGCGAGAACTTTTGCGTTATCGATCACCGAATCAATATAACGATGAAACTCAGGGCCTAACGCTTCGCCTAGTGCTACCGCTTTGGCCGCAATTACGTGCATTAACGGGCCACCTTGCAGGCCGGGGAAAACCGCCGAGTTAATTTTTTTGCTGATCTCTTCGCTGTTGGTCAAAACCATACCGCCTCGTGGGCCGCGCAAGGTTTTATGTGTGGTGGTCGTGACAACGTGGGCATGCGGCAATGGGCTTGGGTGAGCACCAGTGGCGACTAATCCGGCAATATGCGCCATATCGACCATTAAGAGCGCGCCCACTTCATCAGCAATGGCTCGGAATTTGGCAAAATCAATCACGCGAGGAATGGCAGAGCCGCCCGCAATGATCATTTTTGGTTGATGCTCTAACGCGAGGCTGCGTACATCATCATAATTGATTTCTAAGGTCGTGCTATCGACACCATATTGGATAGCATTAAACCATTTACCAGAGAGGGCAGGCCGAGCGCCATGAGTGAGGTGGCCTCCGGCATCCAGAGACATACCTAAAATCGTGTCACCCGGTTGCAGTAAAGCCAGCATCACCGCGCCATTAGCTTGTGCGCCTGAATGCGGCTGCACGTTGGCGTATTGACAATGGAATAGGGATTTTGCACGTTCAATCGCAATGGTTTCGACGGTATCAACGTGTTCGCAACCACCGTAATAGCGACGGCCGGGGTAGCCTTCTGCATATTTATTGGTGAGACAAGTACCTTGCGCTTGCATCACGGCTTTTGAAACGATGTTTTCTGAGGCGATCAGCTCAATTTGTTCATTTTGGCGCACGTATTCGGCTTGAATACCCGCAAAGACAGCATCATCAGTGGCAGCAAGGTTGGTTGAGAAAAAGCTCTCAAGGCAGTGGTTGGGGTAACTTTTGTTCACGTTGGCATTCATGGTAGATGACCTTCCAATAATCTGACGGATTGGCTAAACATTCCGTCATTCCTTTTTAGTGGCTGCCTTATCGTTAAGCCGTTAGGCGACAACAAAGCAGAGTGTCAGTTATCCTTAAACTGGATTGCAACCCCAACAATACGGGGTGAAAAGCCACTTAAACCTTGTTAAATCCCTAACCGCAATAAGTGGTAAACCGCATCTCTTTATCTAACAAGTCAGTAACATACTCTTTGACTTATAAACAATCAATCAAAAATTTCCTATAGGAAACATGGTTTCTTTTTTTGTAAGCGAGAGCACGCTTTATTTACGTGCAACCTCTTTAACCTTGCGTTGGCTTTATGCCACAATGATGGCCGAAATCAGGAAGATAACAATCGAGGGAAAGCATGTCTGAAGACATTTATGATGAGTACCCATCGTTGACCTTGGCCAAGGAAACTGGTGAACAAACGATCGAACCGCTTAAGCTTGGGCAACGTATTAAAGAGATCCGCTCTAAGCTTGGGATTACGCTAGAAGAGGCGAGCCAGCGGACAGGATTGGCTCGATCTACATTGAGTAAAATCGAAAACGAACAGATTTCTCCAACCTACCAAGCGATGCAAAAACTTGCTCATGGATTGCAGATAGATATGCCTCAACTATTTGAGCCACCAAAGAAAATTGTGGCAACAGGTCGTAGGGATATTTCTCGTATTGGTCAGGGAAAGCCGCATCCCACCCCAACTTACGAGCATGAATTGCTCGCCACGCAGCTCTCTAATAAGAAAATGATGCCGTTTAAAAGCCGAGTGCGAGCTCGTGCATTTGAAGAGTACAGTGACTGGGTTCGTCACGATGGTGAGGAGTTTTTGTTGATCCTCACGGGTGAAGTTTTGTTCTATAGCGAATTTTATGAACCGGTTCGATTGGTGGAAGGTGATAGCGTTTATTACGACGCTAACATGGGGCACATGCTGGTCTCTGTCAGCGAAGAGGATGCATTGATTTTGTGGGTTACGGCAAAATGAGTGTGAAAACGCGAAGTTTCTTATAGTGACAGCAATCGTTTGCCATTTGTTGGCTTTGCCATCTGTAGTGTGCTTTTAATCACTTTTAGCTCAGGCGATGGTAAGCATCTCGCGACTTTTAATTGTGATTGGGTTGTTAATTTTGACAATTCATCTTGTTTTGAACTTGTTAATCCGTCCGAACGGGCGCATTCTTGTTCACTATTGGAAACATGGTTTCCTCTTCTTTGGACATAATAGCCAAAATTTGGTGGTGAATTCCCTGCTGGGTCGGCTGAAATGGAGATAAAAATGACTCAAGAACATGCAAATCAAACATTACTCACTACTCCTTTACATGCGCTGCACATCGAAGTTGGAGCGAAAATGGTGCCATTTGCTGGCTATGACATGCCCGTTCAGTACCCATTAGGGGTAAAGAAAGAGCATTTGCATACTCGCGAGGCGGCTGGTTTGTTTGATGTTTCGCATATGGGCCAACTTCGTTTGCATGGAGCCAATGCCGCGCAAGCATTGGAGTCATTGGTTCCGGTCGACATTATTGACTTACCAGCAGGCAAGCAGCGTTACGCCTTTTTCACGAATGCACAAGGTGGCATCATGGATGACTTGATGGTTGCTAACCTTGATGATCATTTGTTTGTTGTGGTTAACGCGGCTTGTAAAGCACAAGATATTGCTCATCTACAAGCACATTTGCCACAAGGTGTTGAGCTCGAAGTCATTGACGATCGCGCGCTGTTAGCGCTGCAAGGGCCAAAAGCCGCTGAAGTGTTAGCTCGCCTGCAACCACAAGTGATGACGATGCACTTTATGGATATTCAGCTGATGGACATCGACGGAGCTCAATGCATTGTCAGCAGAAGTGGTTATACCGGTGAAGATGGTTATGAAATTTCTGTACCAGCAGAGCAGGCCGAAGCATTGGCGCGTAAACTGACCTCTTATGAAGAAGTGGAATGGATTGGTCTGGGCGCGCGCGATTCACTGCGTTTAGAGTGCGGTTTGTGCCTTTACGGGCATGATCTTGATACCACCACAACGCCAGTTGAAGCGAGCTTGTTATGGGCGATAAGCAAAGTGCGTCGTGCTGAAGGTGAGCGTGCGGGTGGTTTCCCGGGTGCAGACATCATTCTTGGGCAGATCGAAAGCAAAGATGTTGCACGTAAACGTGTAGGTTTAGTGGGGTTAACTAAAGCGCCAGTACGTGAAGGAACGGAGCTATTTGATGCTGATGGCCAGCATATAGGCGTAGTGACCAGTGGTACAGCGGGACCGACGGCCGGCAAGCCCGTGTCTATGGCCTATATCCGAGCTGATTTATCAGCGATAGGCACAGAAATTTTTGCTGATGTGCGCGGAAAAATGCTGCCAATGGTGGTTGAGAAAATGCCGTTTGTGGCTCAGCGTTATTATCGCGGCTAAAGCATCATAAAATGTAATAAAAGTGCATTTAAAGATGTTTCATATCGATAACGGATTAAGTACTATCTGGGTTCAAAGTGATAAGGAATGACATGATGAACAAATGGGTAGTACTTTTTTCTTCGCTCGCCTTCTCTGGCAATGTGTTCGCCGTTGATGCTCAGCCTTATATAGTAAACGGTACGGATGCAAGCGTGACGGAGTTTTCTTCTATAGCGAGCTTGTTTTTTGACCAAATTGATTATAACGGTTCGTATGGAAGAGGAAGCTATTGCGGTGCTTCGTTGCTCAATAACCAATACGTATTGACGGCTGCGCACTGTGTTTATGGTAATAGTGCAAATCAGCTTTTCACCTCTGTTGTACCTAAGCTGCAAATTGAAACAAACTTTCCATACAACATATTAGAAAAAGCGCGAGTGGCGGAGATCTATTACCCATCAACTTATAACAACACCACTTTATTGGATGATATTGCGATCCTCAAGCTTGAAACACCTTTGACAATGGTGTCGTCTGCTGACTACTTAACGCGGCCTACCGCAAATTCTGATAGTACTTATCGTTCATCAAGTGAAACCTTTATTGCCGTTGGGCATGGTAATACCTCTTCTAATATTGATACTAAAACGTATCTACAGAAAACTAATTTAACCTATGTGCCTAATGTATATTGCAATTACACTTCCACCACGGACACTAATTTATGTATGGAAGGAGTGATAGGTTCTACGGGGCTTGAAAATGCAACCTGTCAGGGCGATTCTGGGGGGCCGTTATTTTGGCATATTGGCGGTAACTATATCCAAGTTGGTATAACCAGCTTCGGGCCAACTACCAAGTGTGGAGACCCTAATCCGCTAATTGGTTCAACGTCTGTATTTACAGAAATCCTTGACTATTCTACTTGGATTGAGAGTGTTCTGCTTGGTTCTGAACCACCAAAATTTGTCGCAACAGAAACGAAACGCCAAGCTTATTTAAACCCACCTTCTGACAGTGGCGGTTCATTCGGCTGGTGGTCTTTACTGTTGATGTTTATTCCTTTCATTCGTAGACGTTGAACCCTTATTTATTTCGAGCGACCTGTTTAGGTCGCTTTTTTATTGCCTTTTTTGAGCAGGTTCCACTTAGGGCGCTAAACTTGAAAGTGATACACGCGTATCTTTCTAGATGAGTGACGAGGTGATGGATGTACAAATGGATACTGTTCAGTGCGATGCTATCAGCAAATGCTTATGCGGTTGATTTCCAGCCTTACATTGTGAATGGTTCGGATACCAGCAGTGCCACTTACCCTTCCTTTGCTAGCCTTTTATATCAAAGCAGCGCTCAGTATAGTACCAACAGTTTTTGTGGGGCGAGTATTATCAATTCACAGTTTATTTTGACGGCAGCTCATTGTATCTACGGTAAAAAAGATACCATGCTTTACACAGTGGTAGTGCCTCAGTTGGATAATGTGGCCGATTTCCCCTACGGGAATATCCAGATATCGCGCGCGGCGGCTTTTTATTACCCCAGTACTTACATCAATTCGTCCAGCGCACTCTGGCGTGATGACATTGCGATTATCAAGCTCGAAACACCGCTCAATGTGGCGGACTATTCTGCGCTACTCAATACTCAGTTAAATAATGATTACCCTGCTGGCAATCATTACAAAGCGATTGGGCATGGCTACGTGGCGGGTAATGTCCCGAATGCTAATAAGCAGTTGCAAGAAACGACCCTCACTTTTGTTAGTAATGCCGTCTGTAGCGCTTTCTATGGCTCGGCACTGACCTCAAAGCAGATCTGTTTTGATGGTGCGGTAAGCGGTGCTTATAAAAACTCCACCTGTTCTGGCGATTCCGGTGGGCCTGTCTATTGGTTTAATGGCTCGCAATACATTCAAATTGGTTTAACCAGCTTTGGGCCTTCACTATGTGGCGATACTAACCAACCGATCACCTCGGTATTTACGGAGCTTTATGATTATCAGAGCTGGATTCAGCGCGTTCTTACAGGGGCAGAGGTGCCTAAATATTATGTTGCCACTCAAAATGGGGTACGTGTTCTGATTGATACTCAAACTGTTGCCGCCCCTCAGGAGGAGAGCGGTGGCAGTTTGAGTATCCTAGGGTTGACTCTACTGCTGTTATTTCGCTTTCGGGCGCATAATAATTTTGGTTCGTCTGTTGTGGTGATTAAAAATTTGCTTGGCTCTCAACGTCATCTCTTGTGCGGTGATTCGGTTTGCCATTTGCTCTATGTTAAACAACGCATCGATGCCGTACCCGTGCAGTGAATAACGTTGAATAAACCAATTCATCTGCTTGGGGTCGTCTTTGAGTGGTTTGAGATCGGCAATCAATTGTTTTGCTGCGGTGAGCGTTTCCTCTTCCGTTATTTCGACAGATAAACTGTCAATCAGCTTATCAATGGCTTGCTCTGCGGTATCGACATCATTGGATGAAATGTCCACGCTAAATAGCCAATCGTTGTGTGGTTCACTATCGGCTGAAACCGAAAAAGCATTGGGAGCGTAATCCAACCCTAGCTGTTCACGCACCTGACTCACCATGCGGCGGTTTGCCACACGCCACAACATATCATCCATAAAGATAGTAGTAGCCGATTTGTGTTCCGGGTCGTTACTGATCACTCTGGCAAGATAGGCACTGCTTTTTTCATCGTTGATCGCCATGTCGATTCGAGGCTGAAAGTCTGCGCGATAATCAATGCGATAATCGACCTCAGGTGCAGAGCTGAAGGTTAATGACGCTACATAGGTACGCAATAGCGGTTTCAGTTCGGCAGGTTTAATGTCTGCGGTAATAAAGAGTTTAAAGCCTCTATTTTTCTTAAAGAGATCATCATGGGTTTGCATCAGTTGTTCAACACTCACCGTATTGATGTCCGATCCTTCGTATAACCAATGAGTGGTGTCCGGCAGATAGCTATTGCGATTAATGGCGAGCGCCATCTGGCCAATGGGTGAGCGAAGAAAAGTATCTCGATTTTGCTTAAACTCTTGTTTTGTTAACTGCAGATGGCTGTCGTCGATGTTGATGGCTGTCATCGCCGTATAAAGGGCCGCAAACGCTTCGGCTAACTCATCTTTAGATGATTCAAGGCTGATACCATGCGACGTAAAGTCGATGTAGGGATTCAATATGATGCCGTGTCTTCTCAGGTGATTATCCAACTGAGAGCCGCTAAAGTTACCAATTCCACCGCGTATGGCACTCGGAATAAGCACTTCAGAAGCTTTACGCAAATCGGGCTCTAAGCTTGCTTTACCACCAAGGCTAGCCAAAGTGGCATACACTTTTTCCCCTGCGTTAGTGTCTCTGCGATACCACACTTCAACGCCGTTACTTAGCGTCCAAGTGGTGATATCCATCGACTCTTGGGGTTGAGATTCCGATAAAATGGCACCTATTTGCGTAGGTGTCACAAAAGCTTGATTGACCTCTTGCAATAGCGGTGGCTGTCCTTTTTGGGCAAACAGGGTTTTGAGTGTTGGCAGTGTCGCGACGACGGATTCTTTGTCTTCACTTTTATCCAGTCCAATATTGATCTGGTAGTCGCTAGACAATAATTTGCGAAGGTGTTTATCGAGCATGGCACTGTTGGTGGTCGAGATAAATTCGGTTAACGTCGAACGTCGGTCTAAATGCGACTGGATCGGTTGATCCAATGTGCGCGCCAGCGTTTTTTCTTCGACTAAATCTATCGCGGTGGCTTTTTGCCAATTGTTATCGAAGTTCGCTAGCATCTCTTGATACTGACGGAAAATCGCCTGAAACTCTTGCTCACTCACACCATGATCACGCAGTGCAGCAAGTGTGGAGAAGAAGAGATTTTGCGATGCTTCTCTTGAGTCCACTGGAAACCCGACCTCTGCAAACGAATAGCGCTGGGTTTCAAACGGGATAGTTTGGGAATAAATCCAAAGTGCCGGAAGGTTGGCGTCACTGAAATTGCTGGATAACCGCTGTTGTATCAGTTGCTGGGCGATATCATCGAGCCACCACTGGGCTTGTTGTTCACGGCTGGCTATTTTTTGCTCGCCACGGTCGATGAATAGGCTAATGTTCGGTGAGTCATTGGCACCAATGTAACCCACAAAATCTGTATTATTGGCCGTAATGCTGTGATTTCTAGTCGGCATTGGCGTGCTGCCTTTTTCCCAGCTCGCGAAATGTTTTTCTATCAATGCCGTGGCTTGCTCTAATGTGATATTGCCAGCGATAACGATTTCGGTGAGTTGTGGCTGATACCAAGTGCGGTAAAAATCGGCAATCCCTTCGGCTGTCGCTTGGTTCACGCTCTCTTTGGTGCCCAAGGGATCATGCTGCGCATATAAAGTATTAGCAATCATGTGCTCATAAACGTTTTGAGCGTAGCTCTTCTCCTCTTTACGTGAAAAACGAAACTCGCCCATGATCACGCGTTTTTCATTTTCAACCGATGTAGGAGTAAGCTCTATACCATCGGCAATATCTCTAAACCAGACCAGAGCTGGCTCTACCGCTTGGTTATCGGGTAAATCCAGTTTGTAAACCGTTTCTTGATAAGCAGTATAAGCATTGATGTCAGGGCCAAAACTGACACCTGATTGCTCAAAGGTTTTGATCGCATCATTTCCGGCATAATGAGCGCTGCCATTAAAAGCCATATGCTCAAGAAAATGAGCGTAGCCCTGTTGCTGATTGTTTTCTTGAAATGCGGCTGCGTGAACAATCAAGCGGATGGAAACGGGTTCTTTTTGATTGGGATAAATGTGGTATTTCATGCCATTGGCCAGCTCGGTGCTCGCCCAATAGGGATCTTCTTTGATCGGAGTGAACGCTTGATTTGAAGCACATCCCAACAGAAATAAGCAACTAACGAATAGTAGACGATATATTTTCATAACAACCTCGACATGTATTTGGTGGCAATATACGTCATGAGGTTTGAATTATTTTGGGGAATGTGACTGTCAACTCAGGTTTTGAGAAAGAAGTTTCAATTTTTTCGTAACAATGAATGTTATTAATTACATTGTGTAATTTAAGTGTTAACAGAGTGATGTGGATTGAAACGAGTTTGACCACTATTACTACATTTTGCTCAATCTAGGATTGAATCTTTATACTTTTTATATGCCTATCCTTGGTTTTATACATTTTCTTTAAATCTATCTGATTACTATGAGGTGAGCATAGTTAGATAGGATGCCCATTTAGGGCAATATTGAAATGAAACAACCACAAAAAAGTACCGCTTCGCTTGCACTATTAGCCGTAGGTATCGTTTATGGCGATATTGGCACTAGCCCGTTATATGCACTAAAAGAGGTGTTTTTTAGTCACCACCCATTACCGATCAATTCATTGAATGTACTTGGCATCCTCTCTTTGGTGTTTTGGGCATTTGTGTTGATCGTCTCGGTGAAATATTTAATGCTCATCACTCGTGCGCATAAACATGGTGAAGGTGGTATTTTAACTTTATCTGCAATTGCTAGAGAGCATTGCCCAGATTCACTAAAGCCTTTGGTGTTATTACTTGGGTTATTAGCCACCGGGTTCTTTTTTGGTGAAGCGGTAATAACGCCGGCTATGTCAGTACTGTCTGCTGTGGAAGGTATCGCGGTGGTGGAGCAAGATTTCGCACCATTCGTGCTACCGATTGCAGTAGGAATTATCGTGATTCTGTTTGCAATTCAAGCATTAGGCACCGAACGTATTGGGCGATTTTTTGCGCCGGTAATGGTTATATGGTTTCTCTCGCTGGGCGTTTTAGGGTTTAACGCTATCATTGAGCAACCACAGGTATTAGTCGCAATCAATCCTTATTACGCGTTTCATTTTATCGCCGAACAGGGGGTAAATACGTTGATCATTCTTGGCGTCGTAGTGCTGTCAGTGACTGGCGTTGAAGCCTTGTATGCCGATATGGGACACATTGGTATTAAGCCAATCCGTCTTGCTTGGTTTATGATTGTGTTACCCAGTTTATTGCTTAACTACTTTGGGCAAGGGGCTTATCTGTTGGTTTCTCAAGGGGTTACAGGTCAAACATTTTTTGGTTTAGTGCCTAGCCTGTGGCTATGGCCTGTGATCATTTTGGCTACCTTAGCGGCCGTGATTGCTTCACAAGCGGTGATTTCAGGGATCTTTTCATTAACTCGTCAAGCAATGAACTATGGTTATCTCCCGCCATTGAAAATTACCCATACGTCAGAGCACTCTCAAGGGCAAATTTATGTTCCAGCAGCCAATGTGTTGCTGTTTGTCGCTGTGCTGTTTGTGATGATGCGTTTCCAATCATCGGCTAACTTAGCCGCCGCTTATGGCATCGCCGTAACGGCGATCATGGCAATTTCGTCGTTACTGATAGTGATTGTGGCACGTTATTACTGGCAATGGCCGCGAGCACATGTTTGGTTGCTGGGGACGGTTTTTGTTAGCCTAGATGCCTTTCTCTTTACTTCAACTTCGACCAAATTGAGTGATGGTGGTTGGTTGCCGATTTCGCTAGGTGGTCTTATCTTTGCTGTGATGTCTATTTGGCAGCAGCAGAAGCAGCGTTTACTTGACGTGTCGGGCAGTGATTTGTCGCTTTCTGCCATGATTGCTTCTCTTGAAGGGGAAACATTTCGTCGTACCCAAGGTAATGCCGTCTACCTTTCGCGTGTCAGCCATCATGTCCCTCGCTCTTTGGTGCATAATTTGAAATACAATAAAACGCTTCATGAGCGTAATATATTGATGACGTTTCAGTATGAATCACAGCCTAAAGTGCATCCTTGTCGCCGAGCAGAGATCGAGCAGTTGTCAGAAACGTTTTGGCAAGTGATCATCCATACGGGCTATCAGGAAGTACCAGATATTGAACAAGTGATGCACTCCTGTTCGCTTAAAGGGCTGCATCTACATCCCAATGAGACTATTTTCTTGCTCTCTGCTGAGCGTATTCAGGCGCAGAAAGTGGGCCTATGGCATGATTTCAAAGCGCGGTTATTTATCTTAATGAGCAAACATGCGCTGCGTACGGCAGAGCGGCTTAACATTCCTTCTGATCGTTTGATTGAGATGGGCGTCTATCGAGAAATTTAATGTCTTGATTGCATTGTGTTGCGGTTCAGCGCATCGACTCATTGAGCTTAAAGTAAGATCCATCAACTCACGTAGAAACAAGCCGTTTCTTTATCAAGGAACGGCTTATTTCTTAGCAGGGTTAAGGTGTGTTATTCAACGTTTTTGCCAAGCGCTGCATACAGTGGCCAGTCACCTTGCTTAACCAGTGCCTTGGTGTATTCGGCGCTCTGCGCAAGATCATAATGGTGCTCAATGCATGGAGAATAAGCGACAACCAATGATGGCCCCTTATGTTCCCCAGCCGCTTGTAGCGTTTTGATCGTGTGGTTCATATTGGCCGCTAAAGCGATTCTTGCCACATAGATACCGGGCAGGTTTTGGTAAAGAGCAACCAAATCTTTGGCGGGATTTGGGTTGGGTAAACTACACAGTTTGGCTGTTTTTCCTTGTGGGGTTGATTTGGATTTTTGCCCACCAGTGTTGGCATAGCATTGAGTATCGAGTACTAAGATATTGATGTTTTCACCGCTGCGTAACACATGGTCAAGGCCGCCAAAACCGATGTCATAAGCCCAGCCATCGCCACCTATCAGCCATACCTGTTTTTCAATCAAATAATCAAGTAATAGCTTTAATTCGGCATGTTGAGTGTCTGACGTTAAGCTTGATTTTATATTGCTCAGTTGTTGTCGACGCTCATCAACGTCAGTGAGTAACTCATTGCTGCCGTGAAGGGAGTGTTGAGCAAAGGCCGTTTGTGCTCGCGCCCCTAAGGCTTTGACGGCTAATCGCATTCCCAGCCCAAATTCCGCGTTATCTTCAAATAGGCTATTAGCCCATGCAGGTCCTCTTCCTTGGGCATCTTGGCTGTAGGGTGTTGTGGGCAAGTTGCCACCAAAAATGGAAGAGCATCCGGTGGCATTAGCAATATAAAGTCGGTCACCAAATAACTGGGTCAAAATCCGAATATAAGGTGTTTCACCACACCCAGCGCAAGCATTAGGGTATTCGAAATAAGGCTCAACATGCTGGATGGTTTTGACATCAATACGGCTCTGTTGGTGGATGTTTTGCATTGGCAGCGCATTAAACAGGGCAAACTGCTGCTGTTCTTGTTCATAACAAAGCGGCTTACTGACCATAGTCAACGCTTTCTGCTCAGGGTCGCGCTTATCTTTGGCTGGGCAAACTTGCGCGCAGAGTTGGCAGCCAGTACAGTCATCGGGCGATACTTGCAATGCGTATTGCGCATCTTGTTGATGACGAGAGCGATAAGGCATGGTTTTAAGCGCGGTCGATGTTTGATGTGATTCGTTGGGTTCGAACACCCGAGCACGAATGGCTGAGTGCGGACATATCGAGACACAGTAACCGCACTGAGTGCAGAGATCCGGATCCCAAACTGGTAATTGTTCGGAGATATCTCGTTTCTCTAAAGAAGAAGTATTGGTTGGCCAAATCCCGTCAGCAGGGTAGGCAGAGACAGGTAAATCTCCCCCTTTCCCAGCGAGTAACCATTCCACCAAAGAAGCGGGTTGGCTGCGCTCTTTGACCGCAAATGATGTTTGCGAGGTTTGTGCGGTGATGGTGAAAGGTGAGTCGTTTATCTCGTGCGCTGCTGCCTCAATGCACGCGAGGTTACGCTCGATAAGTGCGTCAGGTTTTCCTTGTAATTGCGTTTTGCACATTGCTTGCAGAACCAGCAAAGTTGCACGCTGTTGAGAAGGTTCTTGGCTTGGGCTGAGCAGTAAAGTCGCCGCTACTTGCATAGCGACGCTGGCTTTGTTTTTGAGTTGATGCTGAGCGCTTAACTTATCGGCATCGATCGTCACCACTTTGATCTGTTTAGCTTGAATCGTCGATTGCAATGCAAATGGCAGAGAATCCCACAGTGCTTGCCCTATAAGCGATGTGTTGATCAATAGTAGCGCGCGCTGACAGAATCGCTGCGTGATATCGATGTCTTTCAGTAGGCCTAATTGACTGAGCGAAATTAATCTGGCTTGCCGAATCGGGTACGGAGTTTGGATCGGTTGTTCGGAGAGTCGCAAGTGCGTCGTCGTAAGATTGCGTGATTTTTTCGAGTCGTACTCGAACTGAGCATTCACATACCAGTGGTTTTGCTTGCCAAGAGCTTTGAGCACGTTTTTTCCTGCCGAGATGCTACCATCACCACCGTAGCCGTACATCAACACCGTTTGCAGCGCTTCTTCTCGTTCAGGCTGTGAGGTAACGGGTAGGCTAAGATGAGTGACGTCATCATCGATTCCTACCACGAATTCTCTTTTCCGGCCGTGCTCATTTCGCATCATAGCGAAAATGTGCTGCGCATCTTCTGGAAAGAAAGCTTTTCCCGATAAACCATAACGGCCTCGGAATAACTCAATGGGTCGACCACTTTGGTAAATGGCATCAAGCACATCCAGATACAGCGGTTCACCGCTACTTCCGGGTTCTTTAGTGCGGTCCAACACACTGATCTGCTGTACCGATTCAGGCAAGGCGTTGAGTAATGCTTGAGTAGGAAAAGGGCGATAGAGATGAACGGTGACAACACCGACGCTCTCATCTGGCTTGCTTTGAACGTATTGGTTGAGTGTTTCACTGACCGAGCCAAGAGCGATGATTACTCGTGTAGCTTGTGGATGGCCACAGTACTCTACTAAGTGATAGGCACGTCCAGTGAGCTGCGCAAACTCATCCATACAGGTTTGGACAACATCAGGTGCATGCTGTTGATAGCGGTTTTGCGCTTCGCGGCATTGAAAATAAGTATCTGGACCTGCCGTTGCTCCGCGTAAGGTTGGGCGATCGGGCGTTAAGGCGCGCTGACGAAATTCAAGCAATGCGCGATGGGGAAAAAGTTGCGCTACCTGCTCGGTGGTCAGCATGTCTATATTAGTTAAGGTATGAGAGGTGATAAATCCATCAAAAAAATGGACAAACGGTAACCGACTGCGCAGTGAAGCCATGGTCGATATCAACGCCATGTCTTGTGCTTGCTGACCGTTGCTTGCGCATAACATGGCAACGCCCGTTTGCCGAATCGACATCACATCTGAGTGATCGCAAAAAATCGATAGGGCATGGGTTGCGACACTGCGCGCGGCGACATGGATCACGCACGGAGTCAGCTCTCCCACCAATTTATATAAAGTGGGGATCATCAATAATAATCCTTGCGAAGAAGTAAACGTCGTGGCTAATGCACCGCTCATGGCGCTGCCATGCACAACCGCAATGGTTCCCGCTTCAGATTGCATCTCAATTACCTCGGGTGTCTCCCCTAAGATATTGAGCTGATGTTTTGCCGACCATGCTTCACAGCACTCGGCCATGGTGGTACTTGGCGTTATCGGGTATACGGCAATCACTTCATTTAATTGATAGG
The DNA here is from genome assembly GCF_963877065.1 of Vibrio sp. V01_P9A10T6. NCBI lineage: Bacteria > Pseudomonadati > Pseudomonadota > Gammaproteobacteria > Vibrionales > Vibrionaceae > Vibrio > Vibrio sp. V01_P9A10T6. The sequence continues at coordinate 17,021 of NZ_CAWNTB010000139.1, read as the reverse complement.
CTATATTTGCTACCGCAGTATTGGCATCAGTAATCCAATTCATTACTTTGGAAACCTCTTGTGTTTATCGCAATCGTTGCGACTTACGTCTGAAGATGTATGATTCCGTCACTAAGGTGACAAAATCACGAGAAACAAAGATGGTTAAGACGCTAAACATGACGCGAGTAAACGAGACACAACGGGTCATCTTATTGATATGCCTGTATGTGTTGGTTACTACGGTGGGCGTGATTTACCGAAAAAATATCTTAGAAACAGACATGGCAATGCTGTTTTTATTGCTCAACATTGTTAGTGCTTCACTACTTCGTCCACGCAATGCATACCTCATGACCATTATGGGCGTCATAGTGTATTACTACTTCTTATTGCCGGATTACAGTTCGTTCCGTTTTAAGAATGCACAGCATGTGATTACTTTTTCGGTGATGGTGTTCAGTGGGATGTTCGCGATCAATATAACACAGTCACAGAGAAAGCAAATACAGAAAAATAAGCACCTCCAGATGCGCCATAAGACCTATTATCAGCTTGCTTGTCACTTGTCGGCACTGCGAACCAGTGAGCAAATTGCGCAGGCGACCGTGCAATTTCTTAATAAAGAGCTGAGCTTGCCGAGCGCGATTTTATCTGCTCACCCTCACTGGCATCTGCTTGCAAAAAACGATTCGTTTCCGTATGCCCAGCTAGAAGAATTTGATGGCCGTCATGTACCTGCGACCACCACCATTCACTGGCTTAAAGATCGAGAGACAGTATTGGGCGTATTAGCGGTTGAAAAAGATCAACAGGACAAAGTTACCCCGTGGGTCATTTCATTACTCAGTTTGTCACTGGCACGTTCGCAAGCTAACCAAGCGCTTGCGGAAGTGGAAACGGCTAATCAATTAGAAACCATGCGTAGCACGTTATTAGCGTCAGTATCTCATGATTTGAAAACACCATTAGGGACGATCATTGGCGTGGCAACGACGTTGACCGATGCGGGGTTGAAGCTGGATCAAGAGGTGCAAGATGAACTATTGAAATCGATCGCTGAGCAAGGTGAGCGGCTCAATCGTAGTTTAACAAAACTGCTTGATATCACGCGTTACACTAGCGCGGCCCTTGTACCTAAGTTGGATTGGGTCGAACCTGAAGAAGTGCTTGGCAGTGCACTGAGCCGTTTATCTCGACGATTGCGTCACCATCATGTGAATTTAAAAAGTGAACCAATGTTGGTTGAACTCGATAGTTTATTGATTGAACAGGTTATCTCTAACCTGATTGAAAATTCAGCCAAATATACACCTAAAGGAAGTGAGATAGAGATCCAGATAGAATACCGCGATGAGGCGTTTATTTTAACAGTAGCGGACAATGGCCCTGGTATTCCTGAGCAAGAATTAACCCGAATTTTTGAGCGTTTTTATCGCCTCAACCATACCCAAGTCGATGGCACAGGGCTTGGCTTAGCGATATGCCAAGTGATCGTCACCGCACATCACGGTACGATAGTTGCTCGCAACCGTGAAAGCCAAGGTGTTAGTTTTACCGTGGCGATACCATGCCGACTTTACGATTTAAAGGGACTGTATGAACAGTGAAATTAAAATCTTGATCATTGAAGATGAAGCACCGATTCAACGTTTTCTCAACGTGTTGATCAGCGGTTATCAGTATCAAGTCAAAACGGCTGGAACAGCAGAGCAAGGGATAGCCTTAGTCGCAAACTGGAATCCGCATCTGATTTTATTGGATTTAGGCTTACCAGATATGGAAGGTATTGCACTCACCAAAGAGCTTCGGGGTTGGACGCAGACGCCAATCATTGTCATCTCAGCCCGTGATAAGGAATCAGATAAGGTTCAAGCACTTGATGCGGGAGCCAACGATTACTTGATTAAACCATTTGGTAGTGAAGAACTGCTAGCGCGAATACGTGTCGCGTTACGCCAACTGAGCCAACCTCAGCCTCAAGAGTCGGTTTGCTACCAATTCGGCCAGATAGTTGTCGACTTGGCATTTAAGCAAGTGACTAAAAGTGGTGAACCGTTAAAACTGACCAAAACCGAGTACAATATTTTAAAACTTTTGGTGAGAAATATGGGCAAGGTTTTGACTCATAAGCAAATTTTAAAAGAAGTGTGGGGCAGTAACTACATTGAACATCATCATTATGTTCGTATTCATGTTGCCCAGTTGCGTCATAAAGTGGAAGAAAATCCAGCCCAACCTAAACATATTATTACAGAAACAGGGGTAGGATATCGGTTGGTAGAAGGCGAATCAGACCAGTTTGCGGTTTAGGCTACTTTATAAAATCTTTATATCGAGCCTTGCTATCCATACAGCATCTATACGAAGCGCTTGTTAGACTCAATATCGGTTAAGTACTCAGGCAGAGCCAGCGTGAAATGTTAGTGGGATGTTTTGCGAGATATTGGATTAGTGAGCACGTAACAAATACACACATCTTTAGCCGTTTTGTAAGGAGCGCAAGCTTTTTACATTTATAATTAATTATTCTGTTTTAGGGCTCTTTTGAGCCCTTTTTTTATCTATTGTCAGCGTGGCTCGCTGCTATGCTCATACGATTACGAACGCCACGGCCATTTGAACCGTGGCGTAAGGCCGCTATAATTGGCTTTCTTCACTGATGCGAGGGGCTTTTTGCAGTGAACGTTTACGCATTAACCAACCCACCAGTACCGTTGAGATAGCGATCAACAGTGTCATCAGTGGTGCTAATATCAACGCATGATTGGCTATTTTGGCAAGCTTATCGGGCAAAAGAGAAATACCTAAGCCTGAGCCGACCAAAAACAGAATCCACGCCAGCGCGCTCAGTGGTGAGACGAGCAGGAAGCGTGTTGGTGTTACTGCATTACGCAGCCCCATTACCATAGGCAGCAAAGAACGAACTACCGGCAGAAAGCGCCCCATGAACATGGCCAGTAGCCCATACCTTTGGATCAAGTTATCGGTAGTGCGCCACTGTTTTTCTGAGACTTTGTTGAGCCAAGTTGAGACTAATCGCCACTCTTTAAGTTGGTGGCCTTGATAAAAGGCGATCGCACTGCCCAGCCAACCAGCAAAAACCAGCACGCCAATAATGGCATACAGGTTGAGTACCCCAACGGCCGCAAGGCTACCACACAGTACAATCACACTATCGCAAGGCAGCGGCGCTGCTGGAATAAATGCACTTTCAACGAAGATAAGTAATCCAATGCAGAGGTAAAGTAACGACAGATCGACCTGTTGTAGCGCAAACAGATCTTGATGCCATAAGGCAGAGAAAATAGACAAAAAAGTATTCATAACAAGCTTCCTCAATCAGTAAATAGTAATAATTGGTCCGATTGAAAAAGGTGTTAAGCGTGGGCAAAGCGTGAATACAGGTTGGAAAATTGCAGTGCTTTACGCACAAAAACGTGAGTTGATTGACCTATATACAGAGAACAAATGACGACAAACGCAGTGGTACTGAGAGTGTAAAAAAGTAGGGTAGTTTCTGCGCTCGTCTCTTCGTCGTCATCTGAGATTAACCGAAGCCCACTGACTCGTGGCGTTTCATGTCTTGTGGTTAATATCGCTGCATCACGATCAACAAAAAATGGATGACTGGAAAAATGAACATGCTGGATTGTCGTAGACTCACTCGCCGAAAAGCTTTGTGTAGCATTGAGGTTGAGCGAGGAGAACAGGCTCAATAAGCTAAACAAGAAGGCAAACATCAATGACTGGATCATAACTATCGCGAGGCTACTAAAACTGAGGGTGAGTATGCGGCGTGTCAGCGGTGCGTGTAAAGGAATTTTAGCCCTGGAAAAGCGTGAAAAAGTGAGCAGCGCTGCTGCTCACTCATGATGGTTAAATATTAATGATGCAAATTATATTGCTGCCGCGGCTGAGCTCTCACTCGCTTTTGCGCGGTTTTTAAGGAAGGCGTAACCAAAGCCAGTCACCGCCGTACCAGCCGCAATCGCGATTAGGTACATCAGTACAGGTGTAATCGCATTTGGGATCAGTAGGACAAATAAGCCGCCGTGCGGAGCCATTAATTTCGCGCCAAACAGCATAGACAGTGCACCCGTTAACGCGCCGCCTGCCATACAAGCTGGGATAACGCGCATTGGATCTTTCGCTGCAAATGGGATTGCCCCTTCAGAGATAAAGCATAAACCTAGTACAAATGAGGCTTTACCCGCTTCACGCTCACCGGCTTCGAATTTGTCTCTGGCAAGGAAAGTCGCAAGGCCCATACCTAACGCTGGCACCATACCCGCAGCCATAATGGCGGCCATTGGTGCGTAAGTTTGCGAAGCAAGTAGACCAACACCAAAGGTATACGCTGCTTTATTAATCGGCCCGCCTAAGTCAAAGCACATCATCGCGCCTAGGACTACACCCAGAAGTACGGCATTGGCTGAGCCCATGTTGTTTAAGAACTCAGTCATTGCAGCCATGATGCTCGATACAGGGCCACCGACGATGTAGATCATCACCAAGCCAGTAAAGAGACTCGCCACAAATGGAATGATGAGGATTGGTTTTAGCGCTTCCATCGATTGAGGTAAGGAGACTTTATCTGCAATGAATTTAGCGGCGTAACCTGCAATGAAACCGGCCACAATACCGCCAAGAAAACCGGCTCCGGTAGAGCTTGCCAACATCCCGCCAATCAAACCAGGAGCAAGCCCCGGACGGTCAGCAATCGAGAACGCAATAAAACCCGCCATGACAGGGATCATTAATGCAAAGGCTGAACCGCCACCAATGGTCATCAGCGCCGCCGCCAATGTGCCTTGCTCTTTAAACGCTTCAATACCAAACACAAAAGAGAGTGCGATGATCAAACCACCCGCGACTACGACAGGAAGCATGTGAGATACCCCAGTCATCAGGTGCTTGTACACCCCTTTTTTCTCTTCGGTTTGATTGCTATTAGACGCTGACGATTGCGTATAAATAGACGCTTGGTTAAACGCGTTGGTGATCTCTTGCTCGGTTTTTTTCAGTGCAAGGCCAGTACTGGTTTTGTACAGTTTTTTGCCGTTGAAACGATCGAGTGGCACTTCGATATCGGCCGCAATGATCACCAAATCCGCATCAGCAATCTCTTGCGCCGTGAGTTGGTTTTTCGCGCCCACAGAACCCCGTGTCTCTACTTTGATCTGGTGGCCAAGGCGTTTTGCATGGTTTTCTAGCGCTTCTGCCGCCATAAAGGTGTGTGCAACACCCGTTGGACAAGCGGTGATAGCCACGATTTTTTTAGCAGCTTGCGTTACGACTGGCGCAGACACCGTTTTTGCCTCTTGCTCAGTTAGGATAGTCGCTGCACTTATCGCGCTGTTTAAAAAAGTAACGGGATCAGACGTGCAGGCTGAAATGTCATTTTGGTACACTTTTTTGCCGATAAAACGGGTGGTATCTATTGGTGTATTACGAGCAATAACCACCACATCTGCGTTGTCGATTTCACTGCTAGAGAGCGTATGGCCTTGAATGATGCTGGAATGGCATTCAACCACAGCGGTCCAATTGAGCGATTTTGCCGCTTGTTCAAGCAGCCCGGCAGCAATGATGCTGTTTGCAACGCCACTGGGGCATGCGGTAATAATAGCAATCTTCATAGTTACGACCTTCTGTCCTTATGAGTTAGCGCTTAAGCTAACGGGTTGTAATTGGATTTGTTGTTGTAGGGTTTCGAGTTGTTTTCGGTTTGACATACCCACGCCGACTTGCGTAACAGCTAACGCAGAGAGGGCGGTGGCAAAAGTAAGCAGTTCTGTTTTTTCCATCTGCTGCATGTGTCCCCAGCAAAGGCCCGCGACTAAAGTATCGCCTGCGCCAACAGTGCTAACGACCTGCATACGTGGTGGTTTTGCATGCAGCCATTGATGTTGGTTCAACCACATCACGCCATTTGCTCCCATCGACACCACGATATTTTCAATGCCTTTTTCGGCCAGTTGCGCGGCGGCAGCTTGGCATTGCTCAGGAGTGTGTAGTTCACGCCCCACAAATTGAGAAAGCTCTTCATCGTTTGGTTTAATCAACCAAGGCTTTGCGTCAAGACCCGCTTTGAGGGCATCACGACTGCTATCAAACAGCACTTTTTTACCCATGGAGTGCAGTTTTTCGATCCACGAAGCACATAATGCTGGGGAGATGCCCTGTGGCAAGCTACCAGCGAGCACAAAATAGTCGTGATCAGCGGCTAATCTATCGAGAGTGCGTTCGAACTGCTCAATGGCAAGCGGCGTCACTTCGACTCCGGGGAAATTGATGTCGCTCACTTCGCCCGATTTCTCGACCAATTTCACGTTAATACGGGTTGCACCATCAACACGAACAAACTCATCAATTGCGGCCATTTGATCAAATAGCTGACAGAACCACTCTTGGTTATCACGGCCAAGAAATCCGGTCACAGTCACCTTTGCACCGAGATCGCTCAGTACTTTCGCAACATTAACCCCTTTACCTGCGGCGTGAAGCGAGCCTTGTTTGACTAGGCTCACTGAGCCAACATTCAGCACATCCAAGCTACCTGTTAAATCAAGCGCTGGGTTGAGCGTGATAGTGACGACTTTATTTGTCATGACTTAATCCTCACCCTTCACCTAGACCAGAAGCAATCGCTTTACCGATCGACTCTAATGCTTGCTCGGCGTCTGGCCCCTCAGCTGAAAACTGAAGCTGGTGGCCATGTTTTACGCCCAGCGCAATGACTTTCATCAGGCTTTTCGCGTTGGCTGTTTTTCCGTCGCCATCTAAGTTAGACACTTTGATATTGGCTTCAAATTTCTTCGCTTCGGCCACCAACATCGCTCCTGGACGAGCGTGCAGACCATGTGCGTTTTTGATTTTGAATACCGCAACCTTGCTTGCTGCGCTCTCATCTTTTGCCGGAGCTTGTTCATTGTCATTGCTGAAGAAAGCCAATAATTGGGCAGCATTCGCATTGAGCAAGGTTTCTTGCTGCTGCTGAAGCACAAGCTGCGTGAGCTTATCCAGAATGTTTTGGTGAGCATTATTACAAGCGGCAATCGCGATCAAGGCTTTGACGTTGAGTTGATTGTATTCACACGCATTGGCGGTTGACACAAATGAAATGCCCGTGCGTTTGACCGCTTTGTCACTGCTGATTAACCACAATCCCTTGCCTAGGTGGGTTGGCTCTTTCGTGACCAGTTCGGCAACAAATTCATTGTCGGCACAGCCGGTATTGCGTAGCAAACCGCCAGCGACGGCGCTCATTTGTACCATATCACTGGCAGGGAAAAGCAGTTGGATCAACGAAGCATCAAAATCAGGCTCAAATTGCACTTCGCCATTGAGGAGTGCAATGACATCATTGGCACTGGACGCTTGTTTCAGTTTTTCTTCAACGCCATCGGCGGACAACACTTGCGTCAGTTGCTTCAGCATGCCCAAGTGTTCATCGGATTTCGCTGCAATACCAATCGCGACATAAACGGTTGCGTCGTTACCCCAGTCAACGCCGTTGGGGAAGTGGTGAACGGCAACACCCGTTTGCTTAACCAGTTGACGTGTATCGGTTGTACCGTGTGGGATCGCGATACCATTACCAAGAAAGGTCGAATTCTGAGCTTCACGGTTAAGCATGCCATCGACATAACCTGCTTCGACGAACTCTTTGTTGGTTAGATCCGCTGCGATAGCTCGAATCGCCTCTTGCTTGTTCGTGGGTGATTGGCCCAAAGTAATATTGTTGGAATTGAGTTGCAGCATTTTGGCCTCTTTGCCTTACGGCTTAATTCGTTATCACTTTTAAGTATGGTTTTCACCTAAGTGATAGTTTATTAATATGACTTATTCAAGCTGAATCGTTTCAGCTTTTTTCCCAAAAAAATTCAGCAAACCTATTTTTGACGAAAAATGGTGCTGTTCAACTTATTACTCGCACTGCTCATTTTTTATAACACTCACATTTGGTGATCTTTATATCGATGAAGTGATGGTCAAATGTAGCCTTAGTTATCATTTTGTAATTTTGCTGAATCCTTTCAGCTTTTATACTGAATCGATTCAGCGTATAATTCAACTTCATCAAGGATCAAAAAATGAGTTCTATGATCCGACGCACAGAACAAGAGTGGTTGATATGACACTAGATGAGATAGCGAAGTTAGCGGGAGTCTCTAAAACCACCGCCAGTTATGTAATCAATGGCAAAGCGCAGAAGTACCGCATTAGTGAAAAAACCCAGCAGAAAGTGATGGCCGTGGTGGATGCTCATAATTACCGTCCCGATCATGCCGCTTCTGCTTTGCGAGCAGGAAATAGCCGCTCTTTTGGGCTCATCATCCCTGATCTTGAGAACACCAGTTACGCGCGTCTTGCTAAATTGTTAGAGCAGAACTCTCGTCAAGCGGGTTACCAAATTCTCATCGCCTGTTCGGACGATGACCCGCATACCGAAATGTCGGTGGTAGATGCCTTGGTCTCACGCCGCATCGATGCGCTATTTGTCGCCAGCGCGATTTCTCACGCCAGTGAGTTTTATCTCAAGTTGCAACATTCAGGCACTCCGGTTATTGCGATTGACCGCCCGTTAGATGATGAATTTTTCGCCTGTGTGATCAGTGAAGATTTCAACGCCGCGTTTGAATTGACTCACTCTCTATTAACGCCGGAGATCAAAACCGTTGGTTTGGTCGGTGCATTACCAGAGCTTAATATTTCGCAAGAACGCCAGTTGGGGTTTGAATCAGCGCTGAGAGCGAGAAATGTGCACAGTGTCATCGGTTATGGCGCGCACTTTAATCGAGAAGAGGGCAAACGAGTGGTGAATGAATGGATCGCCAACAACACTATGCCGGATGCGATCGTCGCGACTTCTTACACTCTGCTTGAAGGGATTTTAGATGTATTGTTTGAAAACCCAAGCTTGATGAATCGTGTGAAGTTATCGACATTTGGTGACAACCGTCTACTTGATTTCTTGCCGATTAAAATCAACTCGTTGCCGCAGCAGTTTGAGCTGATTGCCGACAGCGCACTTGCTTTGGCCCTCAACGCTTCGGCAAAACGTTATCAAGCTGGTATTGAATTGGTGCCTCGTAAACTGAAAGTTCGTATCCATTGATGGTCACTTTTTAGCTTAATTTTTATAAAGTCATCAAGAAAATTCACGTAACCTAAGCTCTGTTTTTCTCGATCTTACGTCGCTTTTCTTGGTTAATCGCGTATTATGAAGCACTTTGATTTTCGGTATTTTTAGGGTTGGAATGAAGTTTCTTCACACCTCTGACTGGCATCTCGGTCGACAATTTCACAACGTTTCTTTATTGGATGATCAGCGCGCAGTACTCAATCAATTGATTGAGTATCTGCAGTGTAATCGGGTGGATGCTTTAATCGTCGCCGGAGATATCTACGATCGTTCAGTTCCACCGACTGCAGCCATTGAATTGATGGATGATATAGTCAACCGCGTGTGCAACGAGCTTTCCATCCCCTTAATTATGATCCCCGGTAACCACGACGGGGCGAAGCGTTTAGGCTTTGCGGCCAAGCAGATGCAACACTCGGGCTTGTACATTATTAGCAATTTTGAACAGATGATGCAGCCTGTGGTACTAAAATCAGCCATTGCTGGTGAAGTGGCATTTTATGGTATGCCTTATAACGACCCTGAAGTCGTTCGCCACCACTTTGGAGAGGCCGTAACCAGTCATGATGAAGCCCATCAATACCTTATTGAGAAGATTATATCGCAGTGGAATCCGTCACAACGTCACGTCATGATTAGCCACTGCTTTGTTGATGGCGCTATCGAATCTGACTCTGAACGTCCTTTGTCCATTGGCGGCTCTGATCGTGTCAGTCATCAACACTTTGTACCTTTTGATTATGTTGCGCTCGGTCATCTGCACCAACCGCAGAAAAAAGGGGAAGAGTATATCCGTTACTCTGGCTCTCTAATGAAATACAGCTTTTCAGAGCAGCACCACAAGAAAGGAGCGACCTTGGTTGAATTTGATGAACAAGGTTTTGCCAGCGCCACGCATGTGCCACTGACTGCTCCTCATAGCATGCGTATTATTGAAGGTGAGTTGCTGGAGATCATCGAGCAAGGTAAAACAGACCCACACAACCACGATTATCTGTTGGTTCGTCTTACCGACAAACACGCGATACTGGACCCGATGGAAAAACTGCGTCAATCCTACCCCAACGTACTGCATTTAGAAAAACCGGGCATGTTGGTGGGAGTTGATCAAGCAATGGGGCGTGCACGTTTGGCACGCGGTGAGGTGGATATGTTCCGCGATTTTTTCTTAGAAGCTAAGCAAGAAGCGTTAACCGCAGCGCAAGAGCAAGCGGTGATCGACGTCATTCAAGCACTAAAGCCGGGAGCCCAAGCCTAATGCGTCCAATACAATTGACCCTGCAAGCATTTGGCCCCTTTGCTCATAAAGAAGTGGTGGATTTTACCGCTTTGGGTGCCTCGCCGCTATTTTTGATTAATGGTCCAACCGGAGCGGGCAAAAGTTCACTGCTCGATGCCATTTGCTACGCTTTGTATGGTGAAACGACAGGCAGTGAGCGCACTGGTGATCAAATGCGCTGCGACTACGCGGACCCGCACACGCTCACCGAAATCAGCTACCAGTTCGAGCTTGGCGGGCGAATCTACCAAGTTGATCGCTCGCCCGACCAAGAAGTGCCGAAAAAACGCGGTGAAGGCTCAACAAAAAAATCCCATGCCGCGAGCTTGTTTGAATGGGTCGATGGCGAAATGAAATTGCTTGCTAACAAACCCAATCCCGTCGGTAAAGCAATGGTGGAATTGATCGGTTTAGATGTAAAACAGTTTCGCCAAGTGATGGTCATCCCCCAAGGGAAATTTCGTGAATTACTGACTGCCAACTCCAAAGAGCGGGAGCAAATCTTTGGTCAGTTGTTTCAAACTCACATTTATAGCCAAATTGAACGAGCGCTGTTTGAGAAAGCGGCGGGGATCCGCAAAGCGAAAGAAGAATTTGATCACCAAATTAAAGGCGCATTGGACGTCGTGAACGCAACTAGCGAGTCACACCTTGAAGCGTGCATTGCTGAGCTGTCACCCCAATTAACGGCCGCTCACGCAGCGTACCTAGATGCCCAGCAAAGGTTTGATGCAGCGAGCAGCGAGCAAAAAGCGGCGCAAGCCCTTGCTAAACAATTTCAAGAGCAGCGTCAACTCGTGCAACTTAAAGCCGATCACGATGCACAATCGTCAGTCATCGATGCGGTAAAAGCTCAAAGGCATCAAGCCTTGCAAGCTACGCGCTTAGATTCACCCTATTACGAATTACAATCGTCACAACGTCAGTTAGAAGCGGCCAACCAAGCAAGAGTCGAAAAAGAGCAAGCGCTTACACAGTCACAACAGCAGTGGCAACAAGCCAAAGCGGCTCAAGAAGACGCGGCAGAAAAAGTCAAAATAGTGCCGAATCTGATGCAACAAATTTATGACTTAAACCTAATCAAAACTAAGCTTGTTGAACGGGAGCATCATCAAAAAGCGCTGCAACAAGCCTTACGTGAAGTGGAGCTCGCGACGCAAAATCGCCACAACTTGCGCACCGCTGTTGAGCAGTTTGAGCAGCAAATTATGCTTAAGCGTCAAGAGTGCGAAAGAGTCAACCAACAGTTGGCTGAGTTAAAAGTACAGCGCTTAGAGCTTGAAACCATCAAACAGCAGATTGATCGCTTATTAAAGCTGCAGCAGCTTGAACAGCGTTTAGCCACAGAGCAAGCTGCACTGAGCCATAGTCAGCAGCAGTTTGAGTTGGCGCAGCGCGCAACATTGGACGCGAAGCAGCAAGCTGATAAATTAGAGCTGATTTGGCACACCAACCAAGCCGCCGAGCTGGCTCGAACCTTGGATCAAGGCGACGAGTGCCCAGTGTGTGGCAGTTGCGATCATCCTAAATTAGCGCGTTATACCGGAGAAACGGTGACTAAGGTGCAAGTGCAGCAGGCAAGAGCGATACAGCAAAATAAACTAACCACTGAGCAAGAAGCGCTGAAGCAGCAACAACTGCGAGAGACCCAATACGCACGGCTTGAGCAAGAGATGGCAAGTTTGAGGGAGTCATTATCTGGAAATACGCAAAGTTTAGTGCAACTGCTGCAAGCTCAAAGCGATCTTGAGCATTCCATTGCTCATCTTGAATCGCTCAATCCAGAGCAATTAGCTCAACAATTGACAAAATTAGAATTGCAGTTAGCACAAGCTAAGCAAAATGCTGAAACGCAGCAGCATAAAGTCGAACAAGCCACCCTGACGGTTGCCAAAGAGCAGACTGAAGTTTCTGCATTAAGCCAAGGGATCCCGGAGCTGTATCAAGACAGTTTGCATTTGAACGAATCTTTAACCCAGTTAGAGCTGCAATTGGCTAATCTCAACCGTTTAGATGCGGAAACCAAAGCGCGCTTCAACCAAGCGAACGCCGATTTTTCTGGTGCGAAAGCGGCGTTGGCGGCGGCGGTCGAACACCAGATACATTGGCAAAATGCGTTTACGCAGTCACAGCAGCAGTGGCACAGTGCGCTGATTGAGAGCCAGTTCGACGATACTGAGCACTATTTACAGGCACGTTTATCTTCACAGCAGATCGAGCAGCTTGAAAAGCAGATTAAACAATTTGACGAAAGAAGTACGACGTTAAACGCTCAGCTTCAAACATTAGCCAGTGATCTGAGTGAAAAAAGTGAGCCCAATCTTGCTGAGTATGCAAGCGCGGTCGAGGCTGTAGCCATGTTACAGCAAAGCGCATTGGATCAATGGAGCACGTTACGGTCTAAAATGGATGCCTTAACCAGTGTGAAAGAAAAAATCGCTATTTTACATATAAAAAATGAAGCCTTAGAGCAAGAGTACCAAGTCTTTGGGACTTTGAGCGATATCGCCAACGGCAAAACAGGCGCTAAAGTGAGTTTACATCGCTTTGTTCTTGGCGTGCTGTTAGATGATGTGCTGATCCAAGCCTCAATGAGGCTGCAGATCATGAGTAAGGGGCGTTATCTGCTCAAGCGTAAAGAAGATCGCGCCAAAGGTAATGTGGGTTCAGGGCTTGATCTGATGGTCGAAGATGGCTATACCGGAAAATGGCGAGATGTGGCGACCTTGTCAGGTGGTGAATCTTTTATGGCGGCGTTGTCATTAGCACTGGGGTTATCGGATGTGGTGCAATCATACAGCGGCGGTATTAAACTGGATACACTGTTCATCGATGAAGGTTTTGGCAGTTTAGATCCTGAGTCATTGGACTTGGCGATTCAAACCCTTGTCGACTTACAACAAGGAGGCCGAACGATCGGCATCATTTCTCACGTGAGCGAGCTGAAAGAGCAAATAGCCTTACGCATTGATGTCGATGTGGCGAGAAACAACGGCAGTTCAATAAGACTTGTTGCATAATGAATGGGAATGTAGGTTATCTTGTGCTAGTTATTAATAAGCATAGCGTGGCGAGTGTGACTCACTTCGGCGTTTTAAAAGACCAGGTTATGCATAATGATGATTATAAAAATGAATGTATCAGTTTGGTAAGGTTGCATGGACGTAGTAAAAAAAATATACCAGTACGCTGAGCCGAACCTCACCCTTGTGGGATGGATGGGGTTCATTGGTTTTCCCCTTTATTATTACGTGTGGACTTATCTCTTTCCACAACCTTATGAAAGTATGGAGTTACGGGCGATTTGCGCCATTTTATTTGCGGGGATTATTTTTCGCAATTCAACGCCGAAACATTTACAGCACTACTTACCTTACTATTACTTGTTTTCAATAGGATTTTGTTTGCCATTCTTTTTTGGCTACATGATGCTGATGAACGATTGGTCAACGATCTGGGCGATGTCGTTCATGGCGTCTATTTTCCTCCATATTCTCCTAGTCCACGAAACAAAAGTCATGCTGATTCAAGCAGCTATTGCATTAGCATGTGCTTACTTTGTGACTTATGGCGTAATGAACGCGGAACTGCGAGTGATGGTGGAATGGCCGCATGTACCGATTTTTCTATTTACTTACATTTTTGGCAACCTGTTTTATTTTCGTAATCAAATTGAACATGAAGCGAAGGTGTCGATTGCCAAGTCTTTTGGCGCAGGGATTGCGCATGAAATGAGAAATCCATTAAGTGCGTTAAAAGCGTCAATTGAAGTAATGGGTTCAGTATTGCCCAATCCTACTGCATCCAAATCAGAATCTTATACGCTACCGTCTAAAGATTTAGAGCTGATTGCTGGGCTATTAAGAGATGCTGATGAAGTCATTCGCTCCGGTAATGAGACCATTGATTTGCTGTTAACCTCGATTGATCAAAATAGGGTCTCAACATCGACTTTTAAAAAGCATGCTGTAAAGCCTGTTATAGAAGAGGCACTGCGCAGTTTTTCTTATAAAAGACCAGAAGACAGGCAGGCAGTGACTCTTAAGGTGGTGGATGACTTTGATTTTTTAGGCAGCAGTACACTGTTAAAATACGTGCTCTACAATCTACTCAAGAATGCGTTCTACTATCAAAATAACGATATGTTTAATATCCATATCACCTTGAAATCAAGTGAGAATTGCCACCAAATTACAGTGAAAGACAATGGTGTTGGTATTGAACCTCATTTGTTGGACGATATTTTTAAAGACTTTTATACCTTCGGTAAAAATGGCAGCTATGGGCTGGGGTTACCCTTTTGCCGTAAAGTAATGCATGCTTTTGGAGGGGATATTATCTGCCGTTCTGAACTTGGAGAGTGGACGGAGTTTACCTTAAGGTTTCCCGAGTATGATTCGCAAGCCGTTGCTAATATTAAACTCGATCTCATGAAGGCGAAATCTCTGCTTTATATCGGTAAGACAAGCATAGTGAATCGTTATCTCAGTGAGAAATCGTTCTATCTTGGTTTCCAGCTTAATGTCTTAGAGCCTGAGAGTGCTTTGCGTCGAGAAGAGTTTGAATTTGAGTTTGATCTGATCTTTGTGGATCTGCAAACGTTGGATGAAACGCCGGATTACTTAACCAAACTGGAACCTAAACTGCATTTTACACAAGCAAAAGTTTGCTATTTATATGACCAAAATCAGCGTTACGCGCTGACGATGGAGCGTCATTTAACCATTTACCCAATTGAAAAGCACAAATTGTTATTGGATGGATCGGCGATTATTGATGAACTACTCTTTGAAACGGAAGAGCTTATTGCCGATAAAAATGTTATCCCGTTAAAACAATATGATTATGAAAAACGAATTTTGTTGGTCGATGATAACCATTCCTTACGTAGCTTCACCGCTCTGTTGCTAGAAAAACAAGGGTATGAAGTACTGCAAGCGAGCGATGGGGAATTAGCATTACAAATGTTGGCCAATAATTCAATTGACTTGGTGTTAATGGATATTGAAATGCCGATTATGGATGGTATTTCGGCCACTTTATCTATCCGTTCATCCACCGCTTCTTACAGTAAAGTGCCTATTATTGGGCATACGGGTGACAATAGCCCTTCAACGATAGAAAAAATCCGAACATCAGGTATGAATGATTACGTTTTAAAACCAGCGGATAAAACGCTATTATTAAAAAAATTAAGTCACTGGATTTAATAACCCTAGGTGAAACCTAGGGTTATTCCTTACCTTATCCCTCTTATTTGTGGTTGCACCATTGGTTTAGTATGTCGATGCGTGACTTACTTGAAATAGAGACTACTATCATTTTGGGCCCTTTCACACACGGTTAATATGGTATCAATTTGTGAGTCAGTGACATTACTATTTAACGAAAGCCGAATAATGTTTTTATTCTTTGAAGTGGCAGGCCTGCAAAAAACAGCACCAAATATTTGATTCTCTTCTAAATAATCGCGAACTTTTTCTGTATTTCGTTCATCTCCGGTTTCTAGCGCTATGATTTGGGACTCACTTCGTACGCTTAGCCCTATACTATTTAGTCCACGACGCAGTGTGTGTGCATTGCGATGCAACTGAGTTCTTTTAGAATCGGCTGATTTGATAATGTCCAATGTCGCTTCTAACGCTTCGACTTCATAAGGCAAAATAGTTGAACTAAAAATAGCGGGATAACCCACAAAAGGGATGCAGTGATTCACATTATTATTCGCCCATATAGCGCCAGCGCGATACGCGAACGTTTTTGCAAGACTTGCCGTAATAAAGTCAACCTCTGCTGTTAACCCTAATTCACTGACAAGTCCTGCACCTTTTTCGCCATGTGTGCCAAGTGAATGCGACTCATCAACTAAAATGGCGCATCCATACTCTTTGGCGATAGTGACCAAATCGGTGAGTGGTGCAATCGTACCTATAGTGCTGTAAATCGAATCAACCACAATGAGCCCTGGGCCGTGCCGAGCGATCAGTTTTTGCAAATGATCACAATTATTGTGCATGAATGGGTGAATATTGGCATTAGCATAACGAGCACCTTCCCACATTGACATGTGAGCAAAAAAATCAATGTAGACGTTACTTTGTGGCCCACACACGGCTTGCAACAAGGCAGTATTAGCAT
This sequence comes from Vibrio sp. V01_P9A10T6, assembly GCF_963877065.1. Taxonomy (NCBI): domain Bacteria; kingdom Pseudomonadati; phylum Pseudomonadota; class Gammaproteobacteria; order Vibrionales; family Vibrionaceae; genus Vibrio; species Vibrio sp. V01_P9A10T6. The sequence goes on along the minus strand of NZ_CAWNTB010000139.1, from coordinate 474 downwards.
TCCATCCTGATTGAGAAAGAAGGCAACTATCAAAGCCTACAAATTCTGCAAATTTCGTTTCTAATGAAGGTTTAGACTCTTCATCTTGTAGAAAAATAGCGGACATAAAAACACTATCATGTGTTTTATCGATGGCATTTTTCAGCCGTGCTTTAATTAATGGATGATCAGCCAAGTTTAAATAATCATTACTTTGTAACACTATGTCGTTTTTTGTTGGCCTTTTCCCTAGGACTAGGTGTTTTCCGTTAGCATTTGCATTAATCAAATCATTGATAAAATAGTCAATTCTAGATTGTATAGAAGCCGGTAGTTCGTGTTTCCACTTACGTGAATTCATGGTTATATCCTTTATATGTTTTTAATTAAATGCCAGCTGACAAAGGATATATTGAATATTAATTTAAAATTGTCACGAGTGAGTTTTTATTATTTTGGCTGCTATTGCAAATTAAGGTATAGTGTCTTTTATAT
>NZ_CAWNTB010000138.1:0-43462 GCF_963877065.1 Vibrio sp. V01_P9A10T6 | reverse complement strand
GCTTCATTTCGATCATCACGTCACAATATCCATCAAGCTTAGATCTATATTTTTTAAGAGCTTTCAGCGTTTGCTGTTTTATTGATTTCGCGACAGGATTACTTTCTGAATCGTCGGCATAACCCTTTGAACAGAAAACTACTATCACTAACGAAATGATAACTACACAGATTTTTTTCATCGTCGAGAACCTTTACAGAGACTTCCATCATGATATCAGCGAGTTATAAATGGACGATATGTAAAGTTAATCGTTTCGACGATGTTCGTTTTTTAATGAAAACAATCTGTAACTTAAGAATGGCAGACTCAATGTGACTTCTTGGTTCGTTGCTCTTTTGTATGAAATCCCTGATGAGGAAAAACATTGCGAATACGCTGTTGAATTTTTTTAGGTACGTCTTTAGAAAAAACCAACTTAACACCCGTTCTCTGCTGGTAAACTTTTAGTTCGCCGCTCAAGTCTGTCTTTTCAGCAATCTCAGTCACATTATGTTTAAAACTTGGAGGGAAATGACCTTTAACTTGTGCTACGACACCATCTTTGAATTTAACTCTCAATATAGGCCGATCAACAGCGACTAACCAAAAGATAACTGCAGCAGCAGCCAGAATGACATACAACATTTTTATCTCCTTTCTTATTCAGACAGTAATTTACTTAAATCTTCTTTTAAACTTGAGACAGTTCTACTTGCTTTTTCGCTACGAGATGCTTCACTTAACAGGTATTCAATCGCGTCAGACAAAGTGCAACCAAGCTCATTGGCTCGATATGATAATTTTTCCCACACACGATAATCGAGATCGATAGATTTCTTTCTGGTGTGTAGTTGCTCGGCATTAAAGTGGCGTTTGCGTTTGGCTCTAATTGCTTGCTTGAGTTTATTACTCAGTTCAAGTGACATGTGCTGATCAATCCACCCAAGAACCAGATTGGGTTCATGCTCTATTTTTTTTAACTGTTCAATTGCAGCTAGAGCTTCACTTTTGTCTACATAACGAGTGATTGTTTCGCCATCCTTCCACTTATTAATTAAGTATTGCCACTTCCAACCCGATTCCAAATTTTCAAGCTGTTGATATTTCATAACGTAAAATCCATGCCAAGTTAGGGTGACAGCGTAACCCACCATCGTCCAGAGTTCAATTTTTGGATTCAAAAAAGCGAACAAGATCAAGCATAATAATGGAGCTGTTAGACATTGCTATTTTTCTATATAATCTGGCTTCTTTTAATAAACACTAGATTTCAATGACTCAAAATATTTGGCGTTCAGTCACACCTCAGTATGATCAATTCCACTCACAACTAGCTCAGTACCCTAGTCTATCTCCGGTAACATTACTCGACACACAGCCCAGACTAGCAACCGCTATTCAGCAGTTTGTTCAATTGAAAGGTTTTACACGAGTGATGTTGATCAACGCGCCAGATAACTCAATCTATCGTCAATTAGTCAGTCAAAAACTTCAAGTAATAAAGCCAAACTCGCACGTTATTTGTACGGAGTCCCTCGATATGGGGACTATCTTTGGCCAATACCGCGCTGAAAATGGGCTTATCACCAGCGAAATTCCTGGTTTATTGGATAAAGCCAATGGTGGTTATCTTCTGATCTCCGCTAATATGCTGTTGGCTAATCCTAAAATGTGGCCATTATTAAAAGCGGCAGTATTAGGCGAAGATGTAAGCCCCATTAATTGTGATGCTAAATCACCACACCCCTCACCAATCTCTAAAAGATATGAGGTCAAACTGATCATTTTAGGTGATAGGAACCAGTTAGCCGATGTCGACTATTTGGATGCAGACGTCCGCTCAAGCTTTTGTTTCTACACCGAATTAGAGTTGGACCTGAAAATTGATGAACAGTCGATATTGACCTATCTCGCTTATTTACGTTGGATATCTGAAGAATACCAACTCCCTACACTGACTGAAGATGCCATTCCTGCTCTTATGACCGCAGGTGCCCGTTTCACGGAAGATCAACATTACACACCGTTATGTGTAATATGGCACAGAACACTCATAGAAGAAGCGGCCTTAGAGTCAAATCAGTATCCGATTACTAAATCTCATATCGAAAGCGCCTTAGACAAACGCTATTATCGAGAGTCTTATCTGCAGCAACGAGCACTCGACGATATACTTGATGGACAGGTCATTATCGAAACTCAAGGCGAACAAGTCGGCCAAGTCAATGGATTAACAGTGATCGATGTTGCTGGCCATCCTCTTTCCTATGGTGAACCAGCTCGTATCTCATGCGTTGTGCACTTTGGTGACGGTGATATTACCGATGTCGAACGCAAAGCCGAGCTCGGTGGTAATTTGCATGCAAAAGGCATGATGATAATGCAAGCCTTTGTAAGCAGTTCAATGAACCTTGACGCACCGCTTCCCTATTCTGCTTCGGTTGTCTTCGAACAATCATACAGCGAAGTGGATGGCGACAGTGCATCACTAGCCGAGCTATGTTCTTTAGTAAGCGCTTTATCTGAACATCCCATTAACCAACAAATCGCTGTGACAGGTGCGGTTGATCAATTCGGGCGAGTCCAAGCTGTTGGCGGGCTAAACGAAAAAATTGAAGGCTTCTACCATGTGTGTAAGCATCAGGGATTCACGGGTGGACAAGGCGTCATTCTACCAAGAACAAATCTAAAACATCTTGCGCTTCATAAAGATGTAGTCAATAGCATTAAAAATGATGAATTTCATATTTGGCCAGTCGCTACAGTTGATGAAGCAGTACCGATCCTTATGGGTGCGTCATTCAGAGGCGATGACGAAGAAAGCATCATTAATAAAATTGCTCAACGTATTGAAAACTTTGAAAGGCATGACCAATCACACAGTATTGCAGAGCGCATTAAAAACTGGTTTGTGTAGCACTGATCGGAGTTGTTTAGCGTACACGTGTTCCCTAATATGCACCCTATCAAAAATTGGAGTAACTGATAATGCAGAATAAACGAGATTCATATAATCGTGAAGACTTACTAGCCTCTAGCCAAGGTGAGCTTTTTGGGCCTGGCTACCCTCAATTGCCAGCGCCAAATATGTTGATGATGGACCGCATCACCAAAATGTCAGAAACCGAGGGCGAGTATGGTAAAGGCCTTATTCTTGCTGAGTTAGATATTACTCCTGATCTATGGTTCTTCGATTGCCATTTCCCTGGCGATCCTGTAATGCCTGGCTGTTTAGGTTTAGATGCGATGTGGCAATTGGTTGGTTTCTTCCTTGGCTGGGTTGGTGGCAAAGGAAAAGGCCGGGCATTAGGTGTTGGTGAAGTTAAGTTCACAGGTCAGATCCTACCAACAGCAAAAAAAGTAACTTACGAAATCACGATGAAACGGGTTGTTAACCGTAAACTTGTAATGGGCCTAGCTGATGGTCGCGTTCTTGTCGATGGCAAAGAGATTTACGTTGCAAAGGACTTAAAAGTAGGTCTTTTCCAAGATACTTCTGCTTTTTAATGACGTTAAACTATTCATAAGCGACTCATAGAGTCGCTTTTTCTCATCAAAACACTTAGTTATAGTGCTTTAGTGTGACTTGAATACTAAAAAGCCCCTTCCGGGGCTTAAATCCTTTTGCATGTATGTGGGAGTTTATTTGTAGAGACCAGCTTGTTTGTCATCTCTGGCATCGCGCCAACCACCTAGCCAATATGAACGAGCGTCCGTTTGTTGATAAGGGCAAGCCTCTACGGAACGTCCGTTTAAGCCAGCTTTATACCCATGAGACTGTGCTCTTTCAAGGCGATCACGCTTTTGTCTCTTCATCATAGTGTAGTCCTCATACAGTAACTTGTGTCTTACATACAACTATTAAATCTACATGGCATATCTGTTACGCCACAATTAAGAATTGCTCAAAAATTCGACTTTCTCAAGTTACAAAAAAGGCGCAGATTCTAAATTGTGAACTTGCGCCATTCTTTACACTATTTAATTATTTTCTGCGGAACCCAAAGAGAGCAAGTAGTGTCAGAGTAATCCACCCCATACTACCGCCTTTACGTTCAACGGGCGGAAGTGCCGTGCTGCGGACTTCAATATCGCTATCCGCCGCGCCAGCAATCGGGATCAGTTTAATCGCGACAACGCTTTCACTTCCAGAAGTACAGTATGAGTTATGGGAGAAATCGTCATAGCCACCAGTACATTTAAATGCACTTGCTGCAATCACACCATCATCATTGATATCTGAGGCTTCAAAAATACGGAACTGGTTATTATGTTGTGAGTAAGCCCCACCGTTGGTTAGATCATCTAACCACCAACCTTGGTTCTGGAACAATGCCATTCTTGCTGCATTACTCCCTGTACCGTTGAAAGGATAGATAAAGCCACGATGACGACGTTGTTTGCCTCCATCTTCACGACCTTTTTCTGCATCGATTTGACCGACAATTTCATTGAAATTGTTGATCGCTCTCGCTTCACCGCCAGCACCAGTAAAGAAAATTCCACCTGATAGATAGTTAGCTACAGGTGTTCCGCTATTAGCATCTGCCACGAAAATACGGTTTGCTGCTGCGCCGCTTTCAGGTTTATCGCCTTTGCGTTTTGTTTCACCGATCACGATTAAATGGTTATTAATATCTGTCGCTAATGAGTTGGAGTAAATCACATCTCCATCCACTTTCAGTTCTGTGCCAGTAATAACCTTACTACTCCACATATCATGCTTAGGGGTTGTTACGTCGTAACTTGCATTAGGATAGAATACTGTTGCTTGCATTCTAAACACATTATCATCGCGATAGGTATTAAAACCAGCCATAACCGGCTTGTTAGCGTAACTGCCAGATGTAGGAATAGCAGCGCCTCTTACACTTGCTTGTGCAGAGTATCCGCTACGGTTTGCTTCAACATCACCGACCCACCCTGTTACGCGGTAACCCGTCGATGTAGATGCTGTATCCCACATATAAGCTTGCGTTGCAAATGCAAAATTTTGACACTGACGAGTTAACTGTGGATCGAGACCATCACTCACACAAGTGTTAACATCGCCATTGTAGTCTTTGTTATCATCATCACCATTACCCGTTAAATAAGGGCTAACTGATGCACTACCAACCACGAAATTATGGGTACCATCATTGAATACATCATAAGCGAACGTCCGACCCATTTTTTCAACAATTTTATTATTTGTGTCTTTGACAATTGTGGTGTCTGTTGGTGGATTTAAAATATTGCCATTATAAAAACCACGTTGACGGTAGCCTAGAGCGTAATTACTCCCAGACTGTGTGTAACCGCTGCTCGTAATACCAAAAGCATAAGTACCGTCTAACCCAGTTAAAACGGTATTCTGAGTATTTGCAATAGAGCCAAAAGTCAAAACAACTTGCGATGAATTAACAAAGGCCGCTGCATTTTGTAGATAACTACCATTATCCCAAGCATCACGCTCACGCTTCAAACCGCCAGTTTCAACATTGTTGTACTCAAAACCATGCCATTGCTTATCAGCCCATGCCTCACAAGTAGAATAACCGAGTTCGCTAGAGCAATAGCTTTTGAGCTCATCAATATCCTGATAAACAAAACGATTATCCATTTTGAATGGCACTTCATCACGGTATGAAATACCATCAGAACCATTGAGCGTATCGCCACCGAGCGCAAAAGTATTACAGCTACTTCCGGCCGTAAAACATCCAAGAGGATTTGCTGAAAGGTTATCTTTTTGTATTGCCCTTCCATAATATTCATTAGCGACTAAGTTACCGGGTGTCACTTCTACAATTTGGTAAAGTGCAGCATGAGCTTGAGTGGCAGCCAGAATACTGGCCGCAATTACGGTGATTTTAAATGTTTTACTACTCATTAATAATCTCTAACTTTCCTGTTGCATTGCTTCGAGCTCTTCCCAGCGCTCGAAAGCAATTTCAAGCTCCTGCTCTTTCGCAGTTAACTTATCTAAAACGGGCTGTGTTTTGTCTGCTGATTGCATGAAAAACTCAGGATCGTTCACTTGCTGTTGAAGCATTTCAATATCATTCTCAAGTTGCTCTAACATTGCGGGCAACTCATCCATTTCTCGCTGCAGTTTATAAGATAACTTTTTAGGTTTTGTCTTAATTGGCGCTGTTTTGAGAGTTTCCTCAACCACTTTTTCTTTATTGCTGACATTTTCAGCAACTCGTGACTGCAAAACCTGAGCTCTTTGTTGCTGAGCATCGTGATAGCCTCCAACAAATTCTTCAATTTTGCCATCGCCTTCAAAAATCCAACTCGTTGTTACAGTATTATCAACAAATTGACGATCGTGGCTGACAAGCAGCAATGTGCCTTGGTAATTGGCAAGCAAATCTTCTAAAAGTTCCAAAGTTTCGATATCTAAATCGTTGGTTGGTTCATCTAAAATCAATAAATTATTCGGTTTGAGGAAAATACGAGCAAGCAACAGTCTGTTTTTCTCACCACCAGATAGCGCTTTTACTGGCGTTCTCGCACGTTTAGGGGCAAACAAGAAATCTTGTAAGTAGCTTAATGCGTGCCGTGGGCGCCCAGCCACCATCACTTCTTGTTTTCCGTCAGCTAAGTTGTCAATTACCGACTTCTCAGGATCGAGGATCTCACGGTACTGATCAAAATAAGCAACTTCAAGTTTGGTACCGCAATGTAATTTGCCACTCTGAGGCTGTAAATCACCCAACAGCAGTTTCAGCAGTGTACTTTTACCGCATCCGTTAGGGCCAATAAGTGCAATGCGATCACCACGCATGATATTGAAACTGAAGTTCGAGACAATGTTTTTGCCATCAATGCTATAGCTAATATCCTTCGCTTCGAAGACAATTTTTCCTGAACGCGCAGCGTCATCGATTTGCAAGTTTGCTTTGCCCTGCACCTCACGGCGATCATTACGCTCTTCTCTTAGCTTCTTGAGTGCTCTTACGCGTCCTTCGTTACGGGTACGGCGTGCTTTGATTCCTTGACGAATCCAAACTTCTTCTTGGGCTAATTTCTTATCAAACTCGGCATTTTGCATCTCTTCTACGCGCAAGGCTTCTTCCTTAGCTACAAGATACTGATCATAATCACCAGGAAATGAGCTGAGCTTGCCGCGGTCAAGATCAACAATACGTGTCGCCATTGAGTGGATGAATGTCCTATCATGGGATACGAAGATGATCGAGCCTCTAAAATCTTTCAAAAAGCCTTCAAGCCATTCAATGGTCGTTACATCGAGGTGGTTAGTCGGTTCATCAAGCAAAAGGACATCAGGATCACACACTAGTGCTCTTGCAAGGGCCGCTTTACGCTGCCATCCACCCGATAAATCCGTTAGTTTGGTGTGGCCATCCAGCTTCAATGCCGCAAGAACATTTTGGATGCGTTCTTCAAAACGCCATGCCCCTGTATGCTCTAGCTGCTCTTGAATACGAGATAACTTATTGATATTACTTTCACTTGGATCGATAACGATGAGATCTAAAAGATCTTGATAGATCTTTAGATACTCACCAACTTCCGCTAATCCACCAGCAACATAATCAAAAACGGTGCCAGCTTCATCTCTAGGCGGATCTTGTTCTAATCGAGAAACAACAACATCTTGTTCTATCTGCATTTTTCCGTCGTCCATGATGATTTCTCTCGCAAGAACTTTCATCATAGTCGACTTGCCTGCACCGTTTCGGCCGACGAGACAAACTCGTTCATTTTCTTGTAATGCGAAATCTGCATGATCGAGTAATGGGTGGTCACCAAATGCTAATTGACCGTTATGGATGGTAATTAATGCCATTATTTTCTAACCAATGAAGTAATGTTTGTTGGTCAAAGGGCCAGCTCAGTTCGGATTCTTGGTATTTAAGAACCGGAATGGTGACCCCGTAACGAGAGAAGAGCGCATCATCAAATGCAATATCAACAAGTTGTACTTGTTCAGCAATGTTTGCCTGCTGAACAAGCTGAAATGCCATCTCACAGAGATGGCATCCTTCAGTACTGTAAAGCGTGAACAACTTCATTCCCTATTCACTGCGTGCATGGGAAATGGTCCAGCAGTTGTGGATCTGCTTATTGCGTTCAAAATCCAGTGGCAATGTTTGCGCTGAAATATTTTGAGCAACTAAACCAAGCTCAGCTAACGCTTCTAAATCCATTTTAAAATGTCGTTTATTGTTTGAAAACACAATCGTACCTTCTGGACGTAGGATACGTTTTAAATTTTCCATCAACTTAATATGATCGCGTTGCACATCAAATGTGTGTTCCATACGTTTGGAATTTGAGAATGTCGGCGGATCGATAAATATCAAATCAAATTGTTCTTTTGCAGTCTCTAGCCATTGCACACAGTCGGCTTGTTCAAAGCGATGCTGGTGTCCAACTTGACCGTTGAGCTTTAAGTTGTCTTTAGCCCATTCTAAATAGGTTTTAGACATATCAACCGTCATGGTTGATTTTGCTCCACCGCAAGCGGCATGAACGGTTGCAGAGCCGGTGTAAGCAAATAGATTGAGGAAATCTTTACCCTTTGCCATTTGCCCTAAGCGACGACGCGTCAATTTATGATCAAGGAATAAACCCGTATCGAGATAATCATGTAAATTGACAATCAGTTTAACGCCATACTCGTTCACTTCCATTGTCTCAGAAATTTGCCCTAATTTTTGATATTGAGAGCGCCCTTTCTGTTTTTCACGAACTTTGAGTACTACTTTATTTGCTTCTGTTCCGGTGACTTGAATCGCGGCACGAATGATATCTGTTAAACGGCGTTTAGCCTTTTCTTCTGGAATATCTTTAGGTGCGGCGTATTCTTGGATCACTAGGTGGTCGAGATAAACATCGATCGCAACATTGTATTCAGGCAAATCAGCGTCATAAATACGATAGCAATCGAGTGATTCACGTTTCGCCCACTTACCAATTTTCGCAATATTTTTCTTTAAACGATTCGAAAAATCAGGAGCAATCACCGATTCTTGAGAAATAGACGCTCCCAGCTCTACCGTGCGCAATGAAATTGAGTAGTTCTTTTGGTGACAAGGTAACGCACCGTTATTTAACTTAAACTGCTTTTCAGCGCGCATACGCAAACAACTGAGTAATTCGTCAGAGCTTGAGAAAATCGACGCTTGGCAACCGCCAAATTCAGCCTTTAATTGCCCACCAAATGCCGTGTATAAAGCAATCAAACCAGGATGTGTACCTAAACGTTCACCATAGGGTGGATTACAGATAACTACACCATCCTCAAACCCTTCAGGACGTTTGATCAGTGCCGCATCACCTAGCTGGAAGGTAATCAGTTCTTCAACCCCTGCGCGGCGAGCGTTATCTTTCGCGGTTTGCAGCACTCGTGCATCGTTATCAAAACCAAAGAACTTACAGTCAACTTTCTTGACACCACGTCTTGCTTGAACATTGGCCTCTGATTTTATTTGCGCCCATAGTTCTGCATCAAAATCCTCTAAAGCTTCGAAACTCCACTTTGGACGCTTGAGACTAGGGGCCATACCAGCAGCCATCATGGCCGCCTCAATGAGCAAAGTGCCAGAACCACACATTGGGTCGAGCAGTGGCTTCGTTTCACTCCATCCACTACGCAAAATAATAGCCGCTGCTAATGTTTCACGAAGTGGTGCTCGCCCCGCTTCGGTACGGTAACCGCGCTGATGTAAACCACCGCCCACCATATCAATCCCTAAAATGGCTTTATCTTTATGCAAGCGTACATGGACACGAAGATCTGCATGATCTTTATCGATCGAAGGGCGCGGTAAGTTCTTTTTGGTGAAACAGTCGACAACCGCATCCTTTACTTTCATCGCGCCGTACTGACTGTTGCGGATTTCGTTATTTGTGCCGTTGAAGTCGACAACAAACTTTTTCGAACTATGAAAATGATTAACCCAGTTCACTGAACTTGCTAACAAGTAAAGATCCATATCATTTTGGCAGGTAAATTCAGAGAGGACGCGAACAAATCTTGATGCTAGACGGCTCCACAAACAACAGCGATAAATCTGCTCTTTCGACGCTTTAAATTTTACCCCGGCCTGCACGGGTTTTGCGTCCGTAATCCCTAATTTGGTTAGTTCTTCAACTAATAGGTTCTCAAGACCGTTTGAGGTAACCGCTAGATATTGATTCATACTGCTCTTTTACTGATAAAAATGACCACGCATTATACCTGACAATCCCACGCTTGAGTAAAACAAAGTGTCTCTTTCACCTTCTCAACCATTCAATTGCTTAACTACTCGCCAATTTTACAAATAGACAAGCTTCGAGCATTGCAAAAACATCTCACTAGATATAGCAAGGCCTACGGGATAAGTGAGTATTTATTCACCGCATAATTGGACTATACCAGATTGATTTTTGTAGTGTAAATTAATTACAAATGAGCTAAAAATGGGAATATGTCGGCCATTTCTAGCAATGTAGACACTGTTTATAACGTCACTTTTGAAGAAAAAAACATCAGAATCCTGAACAAATCTCACATTTAAGATCGAATTCAGACGGATAGGATTGAGTTGGGGAAAAGCTCTAGGCAAAAAAAATCGGCTATTAAGCCGATGGGAAATGAAACAAAGGAACGAAACGTTGTGCTATTAGGGAAAAGTTAACTCACAAGAGCAACGTGCTCTTCGAGCAAAATATGATTGGCGCAAGCCATACGGTCATGCATAACCTTAATGACCTGTCCGAATTCCAGCTGTTTGGAACCATTCAGTATGAACGCATCCAAATCGACTAAGGCGCAAAGACTAGCGCAGTCCCCTACCTCAAGTACGATGAAATAACCTTGGCTGTAGCCGTTGACCAACCGAACAATGTCACCTTCACTCGGTTCAAAACCGTAGCCTTGATGATCAAAAAACCAACTTTTAGGCTGGACAGGTTTATGAAAACGCTTAGCGGCAACACAATAGAGTGCTAATTCGGCTTGTCTTGGCTCACTTAAACCTAAATAGGCAATTTGCTCTTTGTAGGTTTGGAAAGCACTCGCATCATCGACTGAAAAATGATTCTCAGCAAAAGCACAATCGACGAGCAGATTACGGTAAAGATTGGTCTTAAAAACCATCTCATCACCAAGGTATAACATCAGGCAGCTTTCGCTATCTGAATAATACCAACTCCATTTGTCACTTGGTTTAAGCATCGTTCCACTCTCTAATTTTAATGAATTATCAAACTATTAGGTAAAACGCTTAATTACCTTTGCCAGCTAGTGAATGTAATTTTAAGAACAGAAATATAAAAAAAAAGAGGAAATGAATAACTCATTCCCTCTTACTTTGACCCAGTCACTTTTTATTTTTCTGAGTAAATACCTTTAAATCGCACTTATTTACAGGTTCTTGACAATATCTCTCACTAAGCCTGGGCCGTGGTAAATGAATCCTGAATAGACTTGTACTAGTTTCGCGCCCGCCAACATTTTTTCTTTTGCAGCGATACAAGAATCAATACCACCCACTCCAATAATGGGCAGCTTATCACCCAACTCTTGGTACAAGCACTTAATCACTTCAGTACTTCTTGATTGAACAGGACGGCCACTTAACCCACCCGCTTCATTCGCGAATTTCATACCTTCCACCAGCGACCGATCCAATGTGGTATTAGTCGCGATAACGCCATCAATATTATGCTTGAGTAACGATTGGCAAATTTGTTTAAGTTCGTCATCAGAAAGATCGGGAGCGATCTTTAATGTTAGCGGAACGTATTTATTATGCAGCTTAGCCAATTCAGATTGCTTCGCTTTCAGTACGGCAAGCAAATCATCCAATGCCTCACCATATTGTAACGTTCGTAACCCAGGAGTGTTGGGGGATGAAATGTTCACCGCTATGTAACCAGCATATGGGTAAACTTTCTCCATACAAATAAGATAGTCATCTGCCCCATTTTCAATCGGTGTATCTTTATTCTTTCCAATGTTGATACCGATAATGCCGTCATATTTAGCTTTCTTAACGTTCTCAACCAGGTTGTCGACACCTAAGTTGTTAAAGCCCATTCGATTGATAATACCTTCCGCTTGGATCAAACGGAATAAACGCGGTTTATCGTTACCAGATTGAGGACGTGGAGTCACGGTACCAACTTCGACAAAACCAAACCCCATTGCACCAAAAGCTTCTATGCATTCCCCATTTTTATCTAGGCCAGCGGCCAAACCTACAGGGTTTTTAAAAGTTAAACCCATGCATTCGACTGGGCGATTGGGTAAGTGTTGACGATAGAAGAGATCAAGAGGAGTGCCTGTGAAACGTTTAAAGTTTTCAATGGCGAGATCATGTGCCTTTTCGGCATCAAGTTGAAAAAAGCCAGTCCTGGCTAAGCGGTAGAGCATTGTGCCTCCGAAATAAAAAGCCCCGTATAAACGGGGCGTTATTATTTACTCATTTGCCGCACAATTCAAATTTAAAAGTACTAATTCTCTTAATGCTACTGAGAATTTTGCAAATTCATGTACTGCACCAACTTTAAATTCGTTGAGGATACTCTCCCAGCGCATTAAGGATACTTCATTACTAGCAATCCATTCATCCAGTGCTTTCATTACATCGAGTTCTTCTGGCGCACAAGTACAATTCAATACTTGCGCAGTGAGTTGACGCTGCTGCCAGTCTAAATCTTCACGGAATGCAGCGCGAGCTAGTGCTTGCCAGTTGTTATCCACCGCTTGACCGTTAATCTGTTTTAAGAACCAGTGCAGTGATAAACGATCACCTAAGTTAAAGTAAAGCTTAGCTGTCTGAGCAACGGTCTTACCTTTATCACGTGCCACTGTGGATATATCCAGTGCTGAGTACAGGCTTGATAAACGAGCAACGTAATTCGCCAGTTCTGAGTTAATGCCTTTATCAATCCAGACTTGAGCCATGGCATTATGCTCTGCAACCTCTTCAGCAACGAGCATATTGTCTAGTTCAGCGGAAACGGCATTGACGTCAGTTTGATAAAGCGCAATCAAATCTTTGACTGATTGTTTGCCTGAACGATTACGCAGCAACCAACGAGATAAGCGGCGTAAGGTTCGGCGTACTAAGAAAATCACATCGTACTGTGCATCGGCTTCTGCTTTATTGTCGAGTAAACGAACCTGCTCAAGAACACGGCCTAAACCATAGATTTCTCTTGCCGCAGTGTAAGCATTGGCAATATCGACAACATTCGCACCAGTCTCTTCTTGCAGACGGGTCACGAAATTACATCCCATTTCGTTCACCATCTGGTTGGCCAGAGCCGTAGCAATGATCTCTGCACGAAGTGGATGCTGTTGCATGTGCTGAGAATAGTTACGACGTAACTCAGTAGGGAAATAGTTGATCAACTGCTGTGAATGGAATTCATCGTGTGAAATCTCTTCACAAGCCAATTCCTCTTTCAACACCATTTTGCCGTATGCCACTAATACCGATAGCTCCGGACGGGTTAATGCAAATCCCTGCTTCTCACGTTCAAGCAAAGTTTCATCATCTGGAATGTATTCCAATGCTCGGTCAAGGTGCCCTGCTTTTTCCATGGCATGGATGAAACGAATTTGCTCTTTAACTAACGATACACCCTGTTGCTCAGTGACAGAAATAGCTTCAGATTGAGCGTAAGCATCTTCAATAACGATGCCTCCTACTTCGTCTTCCATCGACTCTAAGATCTGATTACGTTGTTTGACGGTAAGATCACCATTCGCCACCAAGCCATTCAAGAAGATCTTAATATTAACTTCATTATCCGAGCAATCGACGCCGCCAACGTTATCAACAAAGTCGGTATTAACACGACCACCAGTTAATGCATACTCAACACGTCCAAGTTGAGTCATACCTAAGTTACCACCTTCACCGATCACTTTTGTGCGAAGATCGCGTCCATCAATTCTTAGAGCATCGTTAGCACGGTCACCTACATCAGAATGGCTCTCTTTCGATGATTTAACATAGGTGCCGATGCCTCCGTTCCACAAAAGATCCACTTCCATTTTCAAGATCATTTTAATCAGCTCATTAGGCGCAACAGAAGCCTTCTTAGTGCCGATCATTTTTTGAATTTCAGGCGTTAAGGTGATCGATTTCGCTTTGCGAGAGAAGATACCACCACCTTTTGAGATCAACTTTGCGTTGTAATCTTCCCAGCTAGATCGTGGCGTGTTGAATAAGCGATTGCGCTCTTCCCAACTTTTTGCTGAATTTGGTGTTGGATCGATGAAAATATGCAAATGGTTAAACGCTGCTTGCAAACAGATGTGTTTAGACAGCAGCATACCATTACCGAACACATCTCCAGCCATATCGCCGATGCCAATCGCTGTGAAATCTGTGGTTTGGCAGTTAATGCCCATCTCACGGAAGTGGCGCTTGACTGACTCCCATCCCCCTTTTGCTGTAATCCCCATGGCTTTATGGTCGTAACCATTTGAACCACCAGAAGCAAAAGCGTCACCTAGCCAGAAATTGTATTCTGCTGACACTGAGTTAGCCAAATCGGAAAATGTTGCTGTCCCTTTATCCGCGGCTACAACTAAGTAAGGGTCATCTTCATCATGACGAACGACATTTTTAGGTGGAACGACTTCGCCTTCAATAATATTGTCGGAAACATCGAGTAAGGCACGAATAAAACGTTTATAGCAGCGTTGTCCCTCGGCAAAGATCTCATCACGCGTGGTAAACATGTGCTGTTTCTTACACACAAAACCACCTTTTGCTCCCACAGGAACAATAACGGTATTTTTTACCTGTTGCGCTTTCACTAACCCTAGAATCTCGGTACGGAAATCTTCTTGGCGATCAGACCAGCGTAATCCGCCACGTGCTACTTTACCACCACGTAAATGAACACCTTCAATATCAGGCGCATAAACGAAGATTTCGAAAGCCGGCACAGGAGCTGGAATTTCAGAAATCTCTTTCGGTTTCATTTTTAAAGAAAGCCAAGGTTTGATCTGATTGTTTTCATCCAGCTGGAAGTAGTTAGTACGGATCGTCGCACTGATCATCTCCATATAACGACGAATAATACGATCATCATCCAAGCTATCAACACGATCTAACTCTTCAGTAATAGCGTTGATAAGATCCGTTTGCCCTTTTTGAGCCCCTTTGTGTTTAGGATCAAACCGCTTTAAGAATAGTTCCACCAGCCCTTTTGCTACATCTGGATAATGGCTGAGTGTATCTTCAATATATTGTTGACTGAATGGGAAACCCACTTGGCGCATGTAACGCGCATAAGCACGAAGAATCGATACTTCGCGCCCAGTTAACGAAGCACCGAGTACTAGTCGGTTGAAGCCATCACTCTCTAATTCACCAGCCCAAATAGCCGCAAATGCTTGTTGAAAACGATCTCTCGCTTCTCGAAGATCGACACTCTTATCGCTCTTATGCAGCATTGAGAAATCTAAGATCCAATACGTTTGTCCATTTAACTTGCGTACTTCATAAGGTGACTCTCCGATCACCCTCAGCCCTAAGTTTTCCAACATCGGCATCACATCAGAAAGATGGATTGGCTCGTCACGGTGATAGAGTTTTAAGCGCACCGCTTTTGAATCGGCCGCTTCTTCTTGTGGACGATAGAACAACATGCCGAGTTTGTGCTCTTCATCTAAGGCTTCCAATCGCTGGATATCATCCACCGCTGAACCCGGCATCATGTCTTCTTTGTAAGAACGAGGGAATGCACGCATGTATTCTTTCGATAATGGCAGCCCTTTACTCTCTCCAAAGTTTGCTACGATCGCATCTGATAAACGATCATCCCAAGTTGATGATGCTTCCATTAAATTCTGCTCTACCGTTTTTACATCGACATCCATATTGTTGTTATCAACACGTACGATGTAGTGTGTTCTTGCCAATGGGCTTTCTGAAAAATAAGTGGTGAACTCAACATCTTGCTCACAACCAAAGTACTGTTTGAAAATTCGTTGCGTTTGGCGGCGAAGCTCGGTGTTATAGCGCTCTTTGGTCACATAGACCATACAGCTGAAGAAACGACCAAACGGGTCTTTACGAACAAACAGACGCAGCAAATCCCTATCTTGCATTTGCACTACGCCCATCCCAACTTCTAACATCTCTTCTTCACGTGCTTGCAGTAACTCATCACGAGGATAGTTTTCTAGAATATTGTGCAGCGCTTTATAGGAATACGAGCCTGCACGATAACCGCTGGCTTTTAGGATACGTTCTACTTTTTCGCGGATCAGCGGAATAGTTTCGACACTTTGGTTATACACCGCCGAGGTATATAGACCAGTGAAACGATGTTCACCGATCACTTTACCTGCTTTGTCGAACTTTTTAACGCCGATATAATCGGTATAAGCTGGGCGGTGGATACGTGATTGGGTATTGCCTTTAGTGACAATCAATAAAAAAGGCTTTTTGGCTTCAAGGCGCGCGGAATCAGGAAAGTCAGATAATTTTACGCTGCGCACACGTTTTGAATCAGAAAATAAACCCAACCCTTTTTCTGCTGTTGGTCTCAGTTCAGTATCGCCTTCGACCGTCACGAGGTCATATTCTTTGTATCCCATGAAAGTGAAATTATGATTTCCCATCCACTTTAAGAATTTGATGGTTTCTTCATAACGATCACTTTCTACAGGAATGAACTCTTTTTGTGTCTCCAATTGCGCAATCACTTGCACCAGTTTTTCTGACATTGGTTGCCAGTCTTGCACCACTAAAGCTGTATCGCTCAGAATACTAAGCAACTCATTTTTCAACTGTGTCATCGCTTCTTTGCTGCTAAGGCGGTCGACTTCAATATGAAAAAGAGATTGCAGAACACCCTCACCTTGGTTTACCGAAGTAATAACACCGTTATCGGTGCGCGAGATTTGCGTTGGACCATTGAGCATGAGGTGTGACGATAAATCCAAACGGCTGAGCGCCATTTTAATGGAGTCCACAAGAAACGGACTATCAGGGATTACTATTTCAACAATCGTGTGCGTTGACTGCCAACCTTGGCGGCTTACTGTCGGGTTAAATACCCGCACTGAACGCTCCTCTGGGTTTTTCTCGTTAATATGGTGCCATAGGCTAACTACCGCACCGTATAAGTCAGATTCATTACGTTCAGTCAGATCATCTTTCGAAATGTTACTAAATAGATGTTGAGCAAGTTGAGTAACGAGAGGTTGATGAGCAAGATCGAGTTTGTCTTGAATCAGTTTGTACACTTTTTCAAGCAGAACTGGCACTAAAGTTTCACGCGCAGTCATAGTAGACTCCAAGATTATTATTTTTGTAGGGTATGCGGTAAGCATAGCGCTTACCATTGGTAATGCTTGCTTTATTGTAAAAGCTTTATTGACAAATAGTTAACAGTTTTAGGGCAGGTCTGAGGTGAAATGTTTGAGAATGTGATTAAGATTCCTATTTAAATATCTAGAAAATCAGCAGCTCACAGAGTTTCTAACTTTACAAACTTGTTATTTTGGTCAGTTGTCAGCCGAAATCGACCTTTTACTCCAATTTGGCTAAGAAATGGACGAAATCGAGATGCGGGTAGCTGAAGGCGTAAACCTTGATCTGTGTAGACTTGTACAGAGCTTGCTACACCAGAATAGTGCGCTAAGTAAGTTTGATAAGAAATATTGAGAGTAAAATAGTATTGCTTCATAGCCGTTAACCAAAATAGAGCGAGGAGACCTATCTGTCACCTCGCTCTTAGTAGAGTTAAGATCCTTAAGATTCGAGCGCTTTTGTTACTTTTTCAAAGAGATCCCGAGCTAAATTATCCATTGACTTCAAAGTCTCCAACTCCGATTTCATCATTGCTTGACGAGTTTCATCGTAGAGCCTGAATTTAAGTAAAGGATCAATTAAACGCGACGCAACTTGGGGGTTACTATCATTGAGTTCACGGAGTATCTGCCCTGCAAAACGGTATCCCTCACCCGATTTTGCATGGAAATTAACTGGGTTTGCACTGAGGAATGAACCAATTAAACTGCGAGTACGATTTGGATTTTTTAAGCTAAATGCTTCATGTTTCATGGTTTGTTGAATGGTATCCAAAACACTTGGCGCGGGGTTAGTCCCTTGCAGTGCAAACCATTTATCCATCACCAATCCATCGTGTTTCCATTTATTGCTGTAATCATCCATCAGTGCTTGACGGCACATAAGCTGCGCACTATTCGCAGCGCTCATAGCGGCGATGGTGTCAGTCATGTTGTTGGCACTGTGATACTGAGCCAGCACCAAGTCATTGCCTTGGTCGGTATAAGCTAAATAAGCAAGGCAAGTATTGCGCAATGCTCGTTCACCAATTGCACTGTGTTCAATGCTGTATTCTGTCTGTTTTAAACTGTGGTAAACCGCATTGAGCTCGTCTTGCAATGCGTTAGCAAGCTGTACTTTCATCGCTTTAAGTACGGTCGCTATTGCATCAACATCCACACGTTTATACCAACCTGAAACCTCATTATGGCTAGGTAATGAGAGCATTTCCGCAATAAAAGCAGGCTCTAAAGCCTCACTAAGTAACACACCACGGAATGCATCAACTACCGATTCAGGCAAATCCGCCGCCTTACCCGACTGCACTCCAAACACATTGCTACGGATATATTTGGCTAACAACATTTGGCCTGCGTCCCAGCGAGCAAATTCGTTGCGAGCATTGACCATCAAGAAGATCAGCTCATCATCACTGTAGTCATACTCCAGTTTCACTGGTGCTGAAAATTCGCGCAACAAGGAAGGGATCGGTTTCTCTAGCACATTTTCAAACACGAAGGTCTGCTTGGCCTGTGTTACGTTCAGTACATTAGAGATTCGCTTTTCGTTACATTGTAACTCAACTACATCACCATGAGCGGTGTATAACTCAACATCAAAAGGAATATGCAGCGCTGCTTTCTCTTTTTGCTCGTGCGTTGGTTCGGTTGTTTGCTCTACGGTTAAGGCATAGGTTTTCTGTTGTGCGTCATATTCAGTGCTCACTGAAACAATCGGTGTACCAGATTGGCTATACCATAAACGGAATTGGGTAAGATCGACGCCTGAAGCATCTTCCATCGCTGCCACGAAATCTTCGCAGGTAGCGGCAGTGCCATCATGACGCTCAAAATAGAGCTTCATCCCTTTTTGGAAATTCGTTTCACCCAATAACGTATGCATCATACGAATCACTTCACTGCCCTTTTCATAGACAGTTAATGTATAGAAGTTATTCATTTCTATCACTTTATCGGGACGAATTGGGTGTGACATTGGGCTGGCATCTTCAGCAAATTGTGGCCCGCGAATAATGCGCACATTATTAATGCGATTCACGGCTCTCGACCCTAAATCAGACGAAAATTCTTGGTCACGGAATACCGTTAGGCCTTCTTTTAAGCTTAATTGGAACCAATCACGACAAGTGACGCGGTTACCAGTCCAGTTATGGAAATATTCGTGGCCAATCACCGCTTCAATACCTAAATAATCAGTATCAGTAGCGGTTTTTTCATTGGCTAGCACAAACTTAGAGTTAAAAATGTTGAGGCCTTTATTCTCCATCGCACCCATGTTGAAAAAGTCAACGGCAACGATCATGTAGATGTCGAGATCATACTCTAAGCCGAAGCGTTCTTCGTCCCACTTCATTGCGTTGATAAGTGATGTCATCGCATGAGAAGCGCGGTCGAGGTTACCTTTATCAACAAAAATCTCGAGGGCAACATCGCGACCAGACTTGGTTTTATATTGATCACGTAATACGTCAAAATCACCCGCAACGAGAGCAAATAAGTAAGCAGGTTTCGGATGTGGATCTTGCCACTTCACCCAATGACGCCCTTCTGTAAGATCGCCATGTTCGATACGGTTACCGTTACTTAATAAAAATGGGTAATCTTTTTTGTCAGCAATCACGGTCGTGGTGTATTTTGCAAGAACGTCTGGACGATCGAGGAAGTAAGTGATGCGACGGAAACCTTCCGCTTCACACTGCGTACAGAACGCACCACCCGATTTGTATAACCCTTCTAGTGCGGTATTCGCTTCAGGGTTAATCAGTGTCACGATCTCCAATTCAAACTCTTGAGGTAATGATGAGATCGAGAGCCCGCTTTCAAGCAGCTGAAAATCTTGCCATTCGGTGCCATTCACTTTGAGCGATTTCAGCTCAAGGTTTTCACCATCCAGCACCAATTGGTTACTCTCTTTTTGCTGCTTAGCGTGAGAAACGGCAGTCACTGTGGTGTTGCTATCAAAGAGATCGAATGTTAATTCGAGATCCGTAATGGTATGTGATGGAGATTGATAATCTTTGCGATACTTGGCTTGGGGTGTATGAGCCATGTCGTAATCCTTGTTGACGGAGTGAAATGTGACGTTTTTGATAAACATTCAGTAAGATGGCTATAGATCTAAGGCTTGTTATCATTAATAACAACCCCTCAAACCGAAAAACGAGGCATTTAAGACAAATACCCCGTTATTTCGCTGACAATTTACCCATATATCAACAGATTTCACTCATTACCTTTCTTATGATAGAAGATTGCAAGACTACGGATTTACTCGCGCTAAAACAGCCGACATGGAACCATTCTCCACTTCTAAAGTTAACATATCGCTAACAAGCGTATAGCGGGTATCATGTTCTCCGTCTTCATAAAGGAGCACCAAATGATCACCTTCTGTGTAGTACACCCCTTTATGGATCGATTCGTTACCATTAGCACCACTTACTCTGAACATAAATACAAAATCCGGCTGTAAAACGAGATCAAGTTGGTTAATGTCGGTTGCTATCGCATCTTCACCAAATATCCGTTTGCTAGACCACACCCCTGCCAACGCATTTGGTAAAGCTTTAGTGAACATAATGCCGTTTAAGTTGAGCATGTTGTGGTTCACTTGGTATTGATAAACTTGAGGTTGCGATGAATTAAGCCCCAAAATCAAGCTGTTATCGCTGGCGTCAAATTCACCTTCCCAGTGCTCCACATTATAATTTTTCTTTTGAATATCGATCTTGAAACGATAATTCGATTCCAAGGTCAGTTTAATAGAACGAAAATCATCGGAAGAAGTGTCAGGATTGGGGTTAAGTAGGTACCAATCACCAAGTAAAAAAGGGAGATCAAACTGAGTTAAGTCTTGATGAGTCTGCGTACCACTACTTTGACTTTGTGCCGCACTGGTGCTGATAAGAACAATGCAGGTAAAAATGATGCTTATCCATTTCATAACACGCTCCTCGCTTTTTTCTTAAGCTTAGAACCGGTTGTACGATAAAGCGAAATGTTTGATCTGTATCACGTTATTTATTTGGTTTAAATAAGATCAAAAAAGCGAGCACTAAGGCTCGCTTTTCATTGCTACTGGTTGCTAATTTAGCATATCAACAGTGATCGCCACTGCTTCTTCTAAATAAACATCTGGAGCTTCATAATCTTTAGGTACATCTTGCAAGGTTTTATAGGGCTTCAAACCATTGGCGACTTGTCGCATGTTAATCCGCGCCAAACGCAATTCATCTGCCTTGTCACTCTCTTGCTTACGCACAGATTCATTGAGAGAAATTGTGTTGTCATCTTTCTCCGCTTTATACTTTGCAATATCCTCGTTAATGAAGCCGAACTCCATATCGTTGGCAATACGAGCTTGATGCTGCGCAGATAACTTAGCAATCAGTTTTTCATTAGCTTGTAACTTGTCGTATTTAGCTCGCTCAATTTGATCCCAAGGAAGTGCATTAGGTTCAACGCTCTCACCGGTATCTTTTGCTTCAATCGCAGTGGGTAACGCAATATCAGGCACAACACCTTTATTCTGCGTACTACCACCATCAATACGATAAAATTTCTGAATCGTATATTGAACGTAGCCTAATTCTTTATCAAACAAGTCGTAGATATGATTCAACGAGCGATGCTGTTGAACCGTTCCCTTACCGAATGAGTTTTCGCCAACAATGATCGCTCGTCCATAATCTTGCATTGCCGCTGCAAAAATTTCTGAGGCTGATGCGCTGTAGCGATTCACCAATACTGTCATTGGCCCCTGATAACTGATTTTTCCATCCGTGTCACTATTAACGTTTACTCGTCCATAGCTATCGCGAACTTGCACAACCGGGCCGCTTTCAATAAATAAGCCGGATAATGCCGTCGCTTCCGTTAATGCACCCCCACCGTTATTACGCAAATCGACGATCACGCCATCCACTTTTTTCTGCTTCAGTTCAGCCAGCAATTTGTCCGTGTCTTGCGCTAAACCGACATAGAAGCTAGGGACTTCAAGCACGCCTATTTTCTTGCCATTTTTCTCGATGATTTTTGATTTAACCGCTCGATCTTCTAAACGAATTTTGTCTCGAACAATAGTGACAACGTGACTTTTAGCGTCTTTACCTTCCGGCAAAACTTGCAACTTCACCTTAGTGCCTTTCGGGCCTTTGATCAGTTGTACGACATCATCTAAACGCCAGCCGATAACATCAACCATCTCTTTGCCATCTTGGCCCACACCAATGATACGATCGCCTTCACCCAACTGCTTGCTATTTGAGGCAGGACCACCCGCAACTAACGAACGAATGATGGTGTAGTCGTCGGTCATTTGCAGTACAGCACCAATCCCTTCCAATGAAAGATTCATTTCTGATTGGAACTGCTCGGCATTACGTGGAGAGAGATAACTAGTATGCGGATCAACTTCACGCGCAAAAGCATTCATATAAAGCTGAAATACATCTTCGCTGTGGGTCTGAGACAGACGTTTGATCGCGTTATTATAACGCTTGCCTAGCGTTTCTTTAATTTCCGGCCACTCTTTACCCGTAAGCTTTAAGTTCAGTGCATCATATTTGACACGTTGCTGCCATAACTTATCGAGCTCGGTTTTATCTTTCGGCCAAGCTGCTTTTGAGCGATCAAGTTCCATCGATTCATCGGCTTCAAATGTAATTTCTTTGTCGAGCAGAGAAAGCGCATATTGAAAACGCTCAAAGCGCTTTTGCATTGATAAGTTATAAACATCAAATGCAATTTGGTTATTGCCAGCCTTGAGTTGATCATCAAGTTGTGTCGACCACGTATGAAAGGAATCAATATCGCTCTGAGTAAAGATATTGCGGTTGTAGTCGAGCAGTTCGAGATAACGATTGAAGATAGCTTGCGAGAAATCGTCATTCAAGTTGAAGTGTTTGTAATGAGAACGAGTAAAACGGGAAGTCACACGCTTACTCGCCGTTTCATGCTGCATTTCTGGGGCAAGAAGAGGTAAATCTTCTTTGCTAAGAGTGGCTTCTAAGGCCTGAACGGATGACGCTGCTAGCCATAGGCCAGCAGCGATCAACGTTAATTTTGAACGGCATTTCATGCGTAGGAATTTCTCCTTTATGCGCGCAAGTGCTCCGCTTTCACAACCATTTGTAGGCCGTTGACAAGTTGAACGCGCACATCTTCCTTATTAACTTCAACAATGGTCGCAGCCATGTTTCCTTTACCCATGTTTACGTTCACTTGTTTGCCAGTGATCATTTCATCAGCATTTAAAGCGCGCGTCTCGACAGGTTTTTCAGCTTTTGGCGCTTTCGCTTGAGGACGACGAGCTTGTGCTTGAGGCTTTTTCGCTTTTGGTTGCTTCGCTTTTGCCTCTTCGCGTGCTTTTTGTCCTTGCTCTTTACGACGAGCCTGTACTCGAGCTTTACTTTCTGCCAATGCGGCTTGTGCGTGCTCTACATGTTCTTCTTCTAACTCTCCACATGGGTTGCCATCAAGGTCAACACGAGTTGCACCTAGTTTAACACCATGTAGATAACGCCATGACGATGTGTATTGTCTTAACGCAGCACGCAGCTGTGTTTTACTTACTTTTGAGTCTTCGTTTAGGCGTTCAGCAAGATCTTGAAAAATACCAATTTTCAAAGGCTTTGCTTCACCTTCTAAAGTAAAGCACTTAGGGAAACATTCAGCAATGTACGCAATAACTTCTTTGCTGTTTTTTAACTTTTCAGTGTTTTCCATGAGGATTCCTGGTTTATGCGGTCTTTCCGCGAGGCATTAAGATAAATATGTTCGGTATTATAGTGACCTAAATGCGAAAAACCACAGGCAATGACCAATTTATGCCTTGTTAGCGTGTGAATTGAGCAGCTTTTCTATCTCAATCATTAATTCTGCCATCCCTTTCTCATCAATTTCAGAAAAACGGCCAATTGTTGGGCTATCAATATCCAATACTCCCACCACTTGGCCATTGATAGAAAATGGCACCACCAACTCAGAATTGCTCGCAGCATCGCAAGCAATGTGACCAGCAAACTCATGGACATCATAAACACGTTGTATACGGTTAGTCGCCGCCGCAGTACCACACACACCTTTTCCTAAGGGGATGCGTACACAAGCTGGTTTTCCTTGAAAGGGACCGAGAACCAGTTGCTCTTCTTTTATTAGGTAAAAACCCACCCAGTTAAGATCTTCAAGCTCCATGTTAAATAAGGCGCTCAAATTGGCAAGATTAGCGATTAAATCCGTTTCAGATTCAACCAGTGCCACCGCCTGCTTGGTAAGACGGCGGTATTCTTCTATGTTCATATAAACTCAACGACCTTTTGAAAACGGAAGACATCTATTTTTGAACAGCGTACAATTTCTCACACGATAAATAGGATGCATTCTCATCATAATGACTAATTCCAATGACACTATTAGCCGCTCTTGGGTAATAAAACAAGTAAAAAAACATCGACCTACACTTCTATTTGCCAATGCGATCGCGGTTATTGCAACGCTGGTTAGTGTCCCTATTCCACTATTAATGCCATTAATGGTCGACGAAGTTCTGCTGAATAAACCCGCTTCTGGTTTGGCGATGATGAATACTATTCTACCGACATCAATGCAAAACCCAACAGGCTATATTGCGCTCACGTTATTGCTAGTGGTCTTGATGCGTAGCGTCAGCCAAGCGCTCAACATACTTCAAAGCCGTCAATTTACTTTGGTGTCCAAAACCATCACCTACCAAATGCGCTGCAAAATGATTGATAAATTAGGACGGATCAGTATCAGGCAGTACGAAACCAAAGGTAGTGGTGGTATTAATGCTCACTTAATCACCGACATCGAAACCATTGATCAATTCATAGGCAGCACACTCAGTAAATTTATCATCAGCCTACTGACCGTGTTAGGCACAGCAGGTGTTCTACTCTGGCTTGAGTGGCGTTTAGGGCTGTTTATTTTATTGGTCAACCCGATTGTGATTTACTTTTCACGTAAACTCGGAAGCAAAGTTAAGCATCTGAAAAAGCGAGAAAACCAAGCGTATGAACGCTTTCAAAATCGGCTAGTCGAAACATTAGATGGAATTTATCAATTGCGTGCCGCTAATAAAGAGCGAGAGTTTCTCAATGAACTTAAGCAGCAAGCCAACCAAGTCCGAGAGAATGCAGACAAATATGCATGGCAATCAGAGGCTGCAGGGCGCGTCTCATTTCTCCTATTTTTACTTGGTTTTGAGCTATTTAGAGCGGTCGCGATGCTGATGGTGGTTTTTAGCGACTTGACCATAGGGCAAATTTTCGCCGTTTTCGGTTATTTGTGGTTTATGTTAGGCCCAGTGCAAGAGCTGCTGAGTATTCAATTTTCTTGGTACAGTGCAAAGGCGGCCTTTCATCGCATTAATGATCTGCTTGCACTGGAGGAAGAGCCTCGCCCTATTTGCAAAATTAACCCATTCACAGATAACCGCCAGGTCGATGTTGAGGTTTCTCACGTTAATTTTGCCTACGATAGTGAAAAGAGTGTGCTCAACGATCTCTCGCTCACGATTCCGGCGGGTAAAAAAGTTGCGTTGGTTGGCGCAAGTGGTGGTGGGAAATCCACGTTGATCCAACTGTTAATTGGTGTGTATCAGCCCAATTCCGGGCAGATCCGTTTTAATGGTGCGACCACTGAAGAGATAAGTTTTGATATTATTCGCGATAACATTGCCGTGGTATTACAACAACCTATACTATTCAACGACACCTTAAGGCATAATTTGACCCTCGGCGGTCAATATGCAGAAGAGGAATTATGGCAAGCGCTGCATATTGCACAACTGGATGATGTGACTGCGAATCTCAGTGACGGTTTAGAAACGCTAGTTGGCCGAAATGGTATTCGCTTGTCAGGCGGACAACGTCAACGTTTAGCCATCGCTCGGATGGTACTGAGCAATCCTAAATTTGTTATTTTGGATGAAGCAACATCCGCGTTAGATACGGTAACTGAAGCGGCATTGCACAATGCTCTGACTGGATTTTTGAAAGGTCGAACTACTTTAATTGTTGCACACCGCCTTTCGGCTGTGAAACAAGCCGATATAATTTACGTGCTGGAAGATGGTCAAGTTAGCCAAATGGGTACGCATCGAGAATTAGTCGAGCAAGATGGGTTATATCAGACCCTTTATGGAAATCTCCAATCGTACGTTTAGTGATTGGGTAACAATAAATTAGGATGATTGTTTGTCTCAACATTCAGCGCTTATTCAACATCCACAATCACCTAACGGCGTGAGGTTGTGTCACGGCTGTGAATTGGCCGTTGATCTCGTCGAGGTTGAGCATGGGAAAAGTGCCTATTGCCCACGCTGCGGTACCCAACTGTACCGCGGTGGGTCTCCCTCTTTGTCTGGGGATTTAGCCGTCGCCATCACTTGCTTGTTACTGTTTATCCCTTCTCATTTTTTTGAATTCATCAGCATTCGCTTGGTTGGGGTGATGATCCCCGCCACCTTGCCATCCGGTGTCTTTGCGCTGGCTGAAGAGGGCTTTGGAGCGCTCGCTTTATTGGTGCTATTTTGCAGCTCTATTGCGCCACTTTTAGTGTGTGGTTCCGTAGTGACCGCTCATATCGCCTTGCGTTATCGATGGTTTCATCTACTGCGTGGCTCACTGATCATTATTCAGCGATTAAAAGCATGGGTAATGCTCGATGTTTTTTTAGTCAGCGTGGCGGTATCTTGTTTTAAACTTCAAGATTATTCCGACATTTTTATCGGTGTGGGGTTGTATGGTTTAGTTTTGCTGCAACTGGCAACCGTATTGTTAGCGACTCGAGTTAGCGTAAGGCGCTATTGGCAAGCGTGGCAGCCAGAGAATCAATATGCCTTCGAGCGTAAAGAGGTGCATTGCCACCATTGCCATCTTTCACAACCAGAAAATACGCACTGCGTGCGTTGCGCGCAAAAATTATATCACCGGAAACCCAACTCGATACAACGAACTTGGGCCTATTTAATTGCAGCAAGTGTCGCTATTTTCCCCGCGAACCTGATTCCAATATCGATTTTAATTACCAACGGACAGCGATTAGAAGACACCATCTTCTCTGGTGTTGCGTCACTGATTAATAGTGGTATGGTCGGAATTGCAATCATCATTTTTGTGGCCAGTATAATCGTGCCTATTGTAAAAATATTCGGCCTGACCTATCTATTACTGGCGATTAAATTTAAGCGAACGGTTTACCACCGTCAGAGAATGAACATTTATTTCGCGATTAAATGGATCGGCAAATGGTCGGTAATGGATCTGTTTGTCATCTCAATTATGTTGACACTGGTTGATCGCGGTCAAATTCTCGACTTCACTCCCGGTTATGGAGCCGTTGCCTTTGGCTTGGTGGTTGTACTCACCATGCTCGCCACGGAAAGTATGGACCCAAGACTCATCTGGGATAATTACCCAGAAATCGCAGACCAAAACGAGCCTTCACATGAGTAAACAAATTTCAAGCCAGCCCTCATACACTCCCGATGTTAAGCGAAACAGGGGCATCTCACCTTTGTGGATACTGCCCATACTCACCATGGCGCTCGCAGGTTGGTTAGTCGTTAAAGCCATTCACGATGCTGGCGAACGAATCCAGATCTATTTTTCGGACGCACAAGGCTTAGTCGCAGGACGAACAACAATTCGCTACCAAGGGCTCGAAGTCGGCATGGTAAGAGATATTAAACTGTCCGAAGGATTAGAAAACATCTATGTGGAAGCCGATATTTATCCAGAAGCTACTCAGTTACTCAATGACAATACCCGATTTTGGTTAGTGAAGCCAACGGCCAGTTTATCTGGCGTTTCAGGCCTAGATGCGTTGGTTTCAGGAAACTATATTGCGATTCAACCGGGTAACGAAAATAGTTCAGCTGAACACGATAAAGTGTTTAGTGCTTTAGATGGTGCACCTTCTGATCTACTGCCTAATCAAGGGCTTATCATTTCTCTAAAGGCTCGCGATCTCGGAGGTATTTCTGTTGGCTCACAAATCGTCTATAAAAAAATTCCGATTGGTGAAGTGTTTAACTACAAACTCGATGACGATGCAAAGTCGGTACTCATTCAAGCCTCGATAAAAGACGAGTATCGCCACATTATTACCAATGAAAGCCGTTTTTGGAATGTCAGCGGTGTTGGTGCAAGCATTGGCTTTGAAGGTGTTGACGTCCGCTTAGAAAGTTTAAGTGCATTAATCGGTGGTTCAATTGCCGTCGATTCACCGGACGGTGGGGAGCCTGTTGAACAAAATACCCAATTTAGTCTCTATCGCGATTTAAAAACCGCAGGGCGTGGTATCCCTGTGAAAATCACCCTACCCGATCAACATAATATTAACCAAACCGGTGCCCCCATCATTTACCGAGGAATAGAAGTCGGTCAAATCACGGAATTGCAGCTCAGTAAAAGTCACCAACAGATCATCGCCTCTGCAGCTATCCAACCGGCTTTTAGCGATATGCTCAATTCGGGAAGCCGTTTTGTGTTGGAAGAGGCCAAAGTCTCACTCTCTGGAGTTGAGAACATCGGTAATTTGATCAAAGGAAATTACTTGACACTCATTCCTGGCAAGGGCGAAAAGGCCAGAAGTTTCACTGCAATTCGCCAATTTGAATTTAATCAGTCACAAGCAAAATCGATTGCTATCAAACTTACAGCGGAAAGCTCATATGGCTTAGATGTGGGCAGCCAGATTTTGTATCGAGGCATCGCGGTAGGTTCAGTAATTGACGTAAAGTTGCAGCAAGACAGTGTTGTGCTCAATACGCTGATTGATGAAGAGTACTCATCACTCATACGCTCACAGAATCGTTTTTACATTACAGGCTCGGCCACCGCAGAGCTCACCGAATCAGGCCTTAATGTTTCGATCCCTCCTGCCAAACAACTGCTCGCCGGCTCAATCAGTTTCATCAGCGAAGGCGCTGAAAATGCGAGTAATGAATACCCGCTATATCAAAGTAAATCCTTAGCTGAGCTTGCAAAATATAATCAAAGCGGCTCACAGACACTGACTCTTTTTGCCGACGAGCTTCCTCCCATCAATCCGGGCAGCCCGCTCCTATACCGTAACCTTCAAGTAGGCAGTGTTTTTGGCTTTAAGCTCACTAAAGAAGGTGTGAAAATCGAGGTCAAAATAGAGAATCAATATCGCCATCTGATTACGAATCAAACTGTTTTTTGGAACCGTTCTGGCGTCGAAATTAATGCAACACTTGCAGGCGTAAAAGTCAAAGCTGCTCCTTTAAAAACCTTAATTCAAGGAGGCATTGCATTTGATTCGTTGCAAGGTATTGATAACAAAGATCAGAACTTGTGGAAACTCTATGACAGCTACGATCAAGCACGTAAGGCGGGCCAAGAAATCATTTTAACGGCTGACGCATCCTTTGGCATTACGCTAGGAACATCCATCAAATATAACAATATCACTGTGGGAGAGGTTGTTTCTGTAACACCTAATTTCAAGACAAACCAAATTACACTCCAAGCGAGAATTGAGCCTAGCTACGCATTAGGCATTGCCAGAAATGGCTCTCACTTTTGGGTAGCGAAAACTAAGATTGGCTTCAATGGTGTTGAAAATCTGCAAAACTTACTCAGTTCCAGCATTGAGGTCCAACCCGGGTTTGGCGATGTGCAGTATCAATTTGAACTAGAAAAACAGCCACAACAAGCACTCGGTATTGAATTCACCTTACAAAGTGAAACACGAGGATCAGTGGCTGAAGACAGCCCTGTTCTCTACCGTGAAATGGAAGTAGGCAAAGTAACCCATGTTGCTCTAGGAGACTTTGCAGACCGCGTCATGTTTACCATTGAAATCCAAAAAGAGTTCGCTTATCTGGTTCGCAGCAATAGCGTATTTTGGAACACTTCTGGCGTCGATGTATCCATCGGTTTATCTGGTGCAAATATAAAAGCAGGCACGTTAGATAGCATCATGAAAGGCGGAATTACATTTGCCACTCCAGAGCAAAAACAGCTACAGCCTATCGCTAAACAAGGCCAAGCATTTTACTTATATCCTGAAGCCAAACCAGAATGGCACCAATGGCGAACAGCCATACCAAAACCTTAAAGGGTTAACCTTGATTCTTATAAAATGCAGCTGATCGGCTGCATTTTTTATTATTTTGATCTCATCACGATTCTTATATAATCCGGCCTCAACTCCCAGACGAGATACTGCTTTGCACGCCAATATAACCCTACCTGAACCTTTTCTTGCGACAATTGAAGCGATACTGCCCACACATCTAACGATGAGTGATTTTATTGCAGCTTGCCAGCGTCCTTTGCGTAAAAGTATCCGAGTCAACACGCTAAAAATCTCTGTCGATAGCTTTTGTCAACGCGCCGTAGAGAAAGGATGGGCTTTATCACCAGTGCCTTGGTGTAATACGGGTTTTTGGATTGAAGCCGATGAGTCTGTCGTACCTTTAGGTAATACCGCCGAACATATGGCAGGGCTTTTTTACATTCAAGAAGCCAGTTCTATGATGCCAGTGTCCGCTCTTTTCACTGGCGATGAATCGTTCAATTCAGTACTCGACATGGCGGCGGCTCCGGGTTCAAAAACAACGCAAATTGCGGCGTGTATGGAAAATGAAGGCGTATTAGTCGCCAACGAATTTTCAGCCAGCCGTGTTAAAGTGCTGCATGCTAATATCGAACGCTGCGGTGTACGCAACAGTGCACTGAGCAATTTTGATGGTCGAGTCTTTGGCGGTTGGTTACCGGAACAATTTGATGCGGTGTTAATAGATGCTCCATGCTCAGGAGAAGGTACCATTCGTAAAGATCCTGATGCGATGAAAAACTGGAGCAAAGAATCTGTATTGTCGATTTCTGCAACACAAAAAGATTTGATTGAAAGTGCGTTTCAAGCTTTAAAGCCCGGCGGTGTGATGGTCTACTCAACCTGTACATTGAGTACAGAAGAGAACCAACAAGTGTGCTTGCATCTAAAAGAAAAATATCCACAATCAGTTGAATTTGTTTCCCTTAGCTCATTGTTTGAGGATGCAAAAGCAGCTATTACAGACGAAGGGTTTTTGCATATATTCCCTCAAACTTATGATTGTGAAGGTTTTTTTGTTGCGAAAATCCGTAAACTTAGCTCTGTACCCCACCCTGAAGTCAACAAACGCTTAGGTCAATTTCCTTTTGCGAAAGCCAACCTTAAACTCACACAAGAGATCGCGGATCAACTAATGAAAACGTTTGAAGTTGCGATCCCCGATGATACCAGTGTCTGGCTACGTGATAATGATGTATGGTTATTTCCAAACACACTGGAACCTATGCTCGGCAAATTCCGCTTCTCTCGCATGGGGATAAAAATCGCTGAAACACATAAAAAAGGTTATCGTTGGCAACATCAAGTCGCTACATCATTAGCGACTGGTAACGAATCAAACTGCATCACACTATCGATTGAAGAAGCGCGAGATTGGTACATGGGCAGAGATGTCAAACCAGCACTACAAACTGGCTCTGGCGAAGTGCTGGTTAAACTCGGTAACGATGTGATTGGCCTAGGGAAATGGGTAGGAAACCGCATAAAAAATGGTTTACCAAGAGAACTCGTTAAAGATAAAAATTTGTTTTAACACGCCCCAAAATAGGACAAAAATCTAGAAAACACGCGCACTTCTAGCGATAACGACTATACTTACAGGGAAGCATAAGTACGACTATTTTAATGATTAGCGTAGGCTCAAATGAGCCATTCCCCTAGGCCCAAAAACGGAAAAGTTTCGGGCCTTTTTTTATCGTCAAGGAAAATAGATTGCAACAGGAGGTGGACGCCTCAGCTATACAAGATGAATTCCATCTTCCCCAATGGTAATTTTTCCCTGCTTGTACAAACCACCAATACTCTTCTTAAAGGTTCCCTTACTGGTACGGAACATCGAAAAAATAGCTTCTGGTGTCGATTTATCACTTAATGGAAGAAAACCACCCTTTTTCTCAAGTAACTCTATGATCTTAGTGCTTAGCTCATCCATTTTTGCTACGCCAATTTTTTGCAGAGCTAGGTCAATTTTTCCATCTTCACGGATATTTTTGATGTAGCCTTTTAAGGTCTTACCAATAAACAACTTACCAAACACATCTGATGGGAAAATCATCCCCCAGTGCTCGCCATTGATGATGGCCTTGTATCCGAGTTCTGAGTGTTCTGCAATTAATAGATCAACTTGCTGATTCTGCGTATAGTTTGCAGGGGTTTTGTCCAGCCACTTGTTGAATTTTGTTGTGCCTACGATGCGGCCGGAAGCCTTATCAGTGTAGACATACACTAAAATCATTTGTCCTTCTTTAAAACGAGCACGCTGTTCGCTGTAAGGCACCAATAAATCTTTACCCTTCAGACCCCAATCAACAAAAACACCAGTGCTATTCACACCCTGCACTTTCATCAATCCCCACTCGCCTACTTTTGCAATCGGTTTTTCAGTCGTCGCGGCAAGTTGATTGTCTGAATCGAAATACAAAAATACGTCTATTTTCTGCCCCAATTCAACCCCATCTGGGGTAAATCGTTTAGGCAGTAAAGTGGTTCCAAAATCTTCAGCATCCAAAAATACGCCGAAATCAGCAATCTTCACGACTTCTAAACTGTTTATTTGACCAACGTTAATCATTTACTATGTCTCACCTCAATTTTGCAGAGATTATACGTGATCTCTGTTATCCTTTCCTGCATTCAAGGGAAAAATAAGCATTTTTTCAGGAGCTTTCTTTGGTTAATGTCGATAAGCAAGATGCCATCACGCTTAAAATTTCACATGCCATGTCTCAGAGCAAAGAACTTGATCTAGACATTTACCTATTCATTCCCGGTGATTTAGGTCTAACACCCGAAATACTTCCTGAATCTGACTTTTACTATAGCTTCATCCACCAAGAGCGTGCGTATTACAGTGATAAAACGTTACTGCCCTTAGTGCACAGCCGACTTGCACAACGAGGCCATCTCTCTTCTACTCAGTATCGAGTCAGTTTGAGTTTATTTGCTTATCAGTATGTTATCGCTCTAGATAAAGCTGTAGTACAACTCAATACGACGAGTGACACCGTCACATCAGATGAAGTTGATAGTGTCATTGAACTCTCTTTAGATATTTTGAAAAGATTGCGCCGCAGCATTCCTTATGAAGAGAGCTTAAAACGCTATTACGCCAATATTGATAACTATTTATCTTGGTATACTGAGCAAAAGTTTCTTTCCCTAGTCGCACACATGAACCGCGATGGTGAATATAAAACCATCAAAGAGCGTCTAATTACACTGGTTGAGAAAGAACAGGCACATCGTAAACTTAACAATTACAACTCGGCAAAGGCAGGGGAAGACATCACTCGGCTGAGTAACAAGATGCGCCTACTACGCCGTTTAATCGAGCATCCCATTGTGCTTAATGAACACGTCACCTCTTTAGGTAATAACATGAAGCGTGCCGTAAAAGGCATCGCGACTGGGCTTGTGATGCTGTTTGTCACCGTCATCGCCATTACAGCTCGCGACTATTGGGGGGAAATCACCGCCTCTTTTATCATCGCTATGTCGTTTGTTTATGCATTACGCGAGATCTTTAAAGATGACTTACGCGATATGCTGTGGCGCTGGATCCGTAAAGGAAAACCTAAATGGAAGCGTCGTTATATAGATCCAACAACCGGAAAATCTGTGGGTTACAAAATTGAATGGCTTGATTATACCAACCTGAGTAAATTACCAGACCGAATCAAAACAATTCGCAAGAAACGCATTGTTCAAAGGGAGGAACAGGTACTTCACTATCGCTCAGAAACGGCCATGTCAACCTCACGCTTCATGAGTGGCTATGAGGAAACACGCGAAACTTTACACATTGATCTACGCCCGATTACCCGTTTGATGGACAAAGGCTCTAATCGCATTTATCAGTTAAGTGGTGGTCAAGTGAGTCGAGAAACCGTAGAAAAACGGCACTTGCTTAACTTGATTATCAAAGAAGATAACCATAAAGAAGAGCCCCGCTACTACCGTTGGAAAATTGTTTTAAATAGAAATAAGATTGTCGACATTGAACCGATAGAATTAAGCGAGTAGTCTCTAATTCAGCCTTATTTACCAATACGCTTTAACGATAAAGTAAGATGAAACTCCGCCATAGGCTCGTCACCATGCAATGAAGGACAGGTTGCAATGATCTTTACTGTCTGATTGACTCGCTCTCCGGTCGCGATAGTTTCATCAAGCATACTGTCTATTAGCTGGCCATCATGGCAATGAAAATGAACATCCGCCTCCGGCCTTTTTAAAAACTCCGCACTAACCGCTTTAAACGCCAACGATACTTTGGAGCCACGCTGTTGTGCTTTATGCATTGCCATAAAACCGCCCGCTACGTCTGCACCAACGGCTAACACACCAAAATACATACTATTTAAATGATTTTTATTGCGACGTTTAAGTGGAATTCGAATTTCTACAGAGTGTTCGTTTAGCACTAAAATCTTTGGCCTGCAGGACCAAATCAGTGGCACTTTTAAAAAACCAAACAGATTTAAGTAAAGATTCGCTTTTGTTAATGGGGAGAGCATGAGGCTTGACCTTTTCAATATGGTTGTCAGACCAGTTCAAGGTATACGCTGTGAAATGTCAATAAGTTGTTACAAAAAGTTAGGGTTGAGCGCAGCTATTCTGCGCCCAAATCAAATCATTACATTTTTACCACAACATCAGCCTGAACACTTTCAGCTAAGTGCTCCTGCAGCTTTGGATAACTTGCGAGTGCTTGGGTGACGACCAAAATCGGCTTATTCGCATGACGTGCCGCTTTTGATGCTAAATCGAGCAGCGTGATGACCGCCTCACTCTCTGGATTAAACAAATGGGAAAGTTCAGGATTCTCTTTATCAATGCCTAAGGTGTATTGTGTTAAGTTATCGATGTTGATGACCACACCATCAAAATAGTGCATCAAACGCTCTGCCAACAATGCCGCTGATGGAACATCGCAAGAATAAAGCACTTTCAAACCATCTAAACTCCGAGGTAAAGACTGCTCTGCCAGTCGGTCAATGATCGTAGCCGCATCACTTAATGTTCGAACAAATGGCACCACAATTTCGATGTTCAATCCTTGGTTGCGCAATGCCTTGATCACAGCGCATTCATAACTAAACGCTTTTGCATACTGGTTGGAAGAAAAACGCGATACGCCACGCACTCCCATCGCTGGGTTAATTTCATCCGTTTCAACACTTCCACCGATCAACGCCTTATAAGTGTAACTATCTGCATCACTCAAACAGACACGAATCGTAGTGTGATTTTTTTGAACCGCTGCCACGACTCTATCGACGATAGTTGACGTAAAATGCTCCGCAACCGCTTTGTCATCAAGAATGGATTGCAAAGAGCCTTGCTCAAGTTCAGTTAGATTCGCAAAATGTTGCTCGATCGAAGGATGATAAAACAACGAATCTAAAATAATGTCGGACAGCGATACATACAAATGCTGGGCATTTCCACTTGATTCAATTGCCGCTGGAAGGGCATCACCTAAGATCAACTGAGGGTGGATCGTATCATGTTGTGCCAAACTCATTCATTACTCCCTACATTTTTAATTATCTTGCTCAGGAAAATACCCATAGCCGAGTATTAATTCAAGTAAAAGTAAATATTTATGATAAATTTATGAATAAAATTTCATCTTGCAGATGATAAGTAATAAGTTTTCCGTTTTGGAGTTTATTCCTATTGCCAATTCCGTTATCTTTACCGCTTCGCAATAAGAGTACAGGCTTTACCATGCCATTAAAAACAGATGAATTAAGAACTCAAGCCTTGGGCCCAATGCCGACTCCGGCAGAGCTTGGAAATGCGCATCCGATCACAGACGACGTAGCAGAGCGCATCGCAAACTCACGCCGTCAAATTGAAAATATTCTGACTGGTCACGATGATCGCTTGTTAGTCATTGTCGGTCCATGTTCAGTACACGACACTGAAGCCGCAATGGATTACGCTCAACGTTTGAGTGCGATCCAAGACCAATATAAAAATGAACTGTTTATCGTCATGCGTACCTATTTCGAGAAACCACGCACCGTTGTGGGCTGGAAAGGTTTGATTACGGATCCCAATCTGGATGGTTCATATGCACTGGAAACAGGGCTCAATAAAGCACGGAAATTATTATTAGATATCAACAAGCTAGGCCTTGCTACTGCGACTGAATTTTTAGACATGATCACCGGGCAATACATCGCAGATCTCATCACGTGGGGAGCTATTGGTGCGCGTACTACGGAATCTCAGATACACCGAGAAATGGCGTCTGCACTGTCGTGCCCTGTCGGTTTTAAAAATGGCACGAATGGCAACATCAAAATTGCTATTGATGCCATTCGAGCGGCCCAAGCATCGCATTACTTTTACTCACCGGATAAAAATGGCCGTATGACCGTTTATCGTACCAGTGGTAACCCCTTTGGCCATGTTATTTTACGCGGTGGTGATACAGGGACAAACTATGACGCTGACTCCGTATCTTCAGCCTGCGAGCAACTGATCGAATTCGGCTTAGCCCCGCGCCTCATCGTAGATTTTAGCCACGCGAATTGCCAAAAGCAGCATAGAAAACAGATAGATGTAACGGCCGACATCTGCACACAAATACGTGCAGGTAAGGATTTCGTTGCTGGTATTATGGCTGAAAGCTTCATTATCGAAGGTAATCAGCCAATGCATGACTTAAATCACCTCACCTATGGTCAATCGATTACCGATCCATGCTTAGGATGGGATAACCCAGCAACTATGCGGGATATGCTGGCACAAGCGATCACTGACCGCCGTAACTTAAAGTAAATACTAAGCAATAGATAAGGAAACACCATGCCTTCTTTTGATATCGTTTCAGAAGTCGATACTGTTGAACTTCGTAATGCTGTCGATAATGCAAACCGAGAGCTTTCTACTCGTTTTGATTTTCGTAATGTAGAAGCTGGATTTGAACTCAAAGATGAAGTTGTAAAACTGTCTGCAGAAGATGATTTTCAATTGGGTCAAATGATGGATATTTTACGTGGCAACCTCGCGAAACGAGGTGTTGATGCCAAAGCGATGGAAGCGAAAGATTCCGTACATTCCGGCAAGCGCTGGTTTAAAGATGTCCAATTTAAACAAGGACTGGACCCGTTAACCTCCAAGAAAGTGGTAAAGGCCATTAAGGATGCCAAGCTCAAAGTCCAAGCATCCATTCAAGGTGAAAAAGTAAGAGTAACGGGTAAAAAGAGAGATGATTTACAATCAGTGATCGCTCTAATGCGTGAATCGGATATGGGCCAGCCATTCCAATATGACAATTTTCGAGACTAACAGCACCACGAATAAAATATCAAAGCCACCTCATTAGGTGGCTTTTCAATCACTGATAACTATCATTTACAATGAATCGATTCCTTGCCTCTAACTTGGATGAGTGAATACCCAACGTCTTACAACATTAAGTCTTTCCCCACAAGCAAAGCGTACTCTGCTCTGTTTCTAGGTAACAAAATACATATTCTTTTGCGATCAGACTTTGCTTGCTCAAGCTTTTCTGCAAGTTGCGCGGCATTCTTAAAACTTTCCCTTTCAGCATCACGGCGAACAAGATCAATCAATTCAAAAGGAGAATGTTGTTCATAAAAAACCACCTCTGCCCTTTGCATGTAACGTAGCGCTTTGATCGGCAGCATTTCAACATCATCGCCACAGCTTATCCATGTACATTGTGCTGATTCTTCTATAGGCACTAAGAGAGCTTGTTGGTATAAACGCTCTAATTCTTCACGGCTTACTGCATTTTCTGTTTTGGAATCACTTAAAAAGGCTTCCCAAAACTTTCTTCTAGCACTGACAGAATTGAGTGATTGTTTAATTGAATTTCTCTTGGAGGCAGCGAAATCAGCAAGCAACGAGAGATTTTGCGGAAGAACTGCTTCCAATGTTTCTCGGATATTTCTCACCAACACTGGTGATGCACCACCACTGGATATTGCGATCTGAATTCGTCCACGGTTGACCATCGATGGCGTAATAAAATCACAGTATGGTTGATCATCGACAACATTGACCAAAACACCTGTCTTTCTTGCATCTTTATGCACTTGGTGGTTAA
This sequence comes from Vibrio sp. V01_P9A10T6, assembly GCF_963877065.1. NCBI lineage: Bacteria > Pseudomonadati > Pseudomonadota > Gammaproteobacteria > Vibrionales > Vibrionaceae > Vibrio > Vibrio sp. V01_P9A10T6. The sequence continues at coordinate 4,991 of NZ_CAWNTB010000138.1, read as the reverse complement.
GCGACGGATTATCCGTTGTGGCCCATACCTGCCAGTATTCTTTCGTTAATAGTTCTGATGAATAAAAGTTTTGAACCCATTGGCAACGATTCTGCTCTACCAGTTCCAAAAGATAACGTTCAATCTTAGGTGATACAACGGTGACTTGAGCCCCAGCTCGAATCAATGCTTCTACTTTTCGACAGGCGACTTCGCCCCCACCCACAACCAGCACTGGTTTGCCCAATAAATTCAAAAACAGAGGAAAATACTGCATTTCATTCCATGAATAATCTAGATAACTATTCGCTTGATGCTACCAAAAATAGGGCATCTGCGACACTAATTAAATGTAGCCAAATAATTATCAACCAAATTTTCGCCATTAGACAGTTGAAAATCCTGATAACACACTAATGACACAATTGTTAATTTTACGTTAAAAGAGAAATATACTGCTTCTATTCTGTTGCCCCACTATTGAACATGGTTGCACTATTTACAATCTTGCAACATTTGTTCATTCTAGCTGCAGCTTAGGTTTGTGAATCTAATCAAAAATCTTTCAAATTACTAATTTGAGAAAATACAAATCATTACCTACGCTTATAAACGGTTGATTTGTAAATGTGCGATTGCATGCAAATACAACTTGGAAAGCTACACAACAACATTTTTAGTACGTTGTATCAGGTGTCACCTGGTTTAACATGGATCATACAGGAAGGATACAAATGGCGAATAAACTCACTGTTCTTGCTTCTGTTGTAGCAGCTTCTACTGCCATGATGGCGACGACAGCTTCAGCAGCAGATAGCACTTTAGATAAAGTACTTTCGCAAGGTTTTATTACTTGTGGTGTGAGCACTGGTCTACCAGGCTTTTCCAACCCGAACTCAAAAGGGGAATGGGAAGGCATTGATGTTGAATATTGCCAGGCACTTGCCGCAGCAGTTCTTGGTGACAAATCGAAAGTAAAATATGTTCCACTCACAGCAAAAGAACGGTTTACCGCCCTACAATCAGGTGAAATCGATGTTCTTTCGCGCAATACAACCTGGACGCTCCAACGCGACGCAGCACTCGGCCTTAATTTTGTCGGCGTAAACTATTATGACGGTCAAGGGTTCATGGTGAAAAAAGACCTAGGAGTGAAAAGTGCAAAAGAGCTTGATGGGGCATCGGTTTGTGTCCAATCCGGTACAACTACTGAGCTGAACTTGGCGGACTACTTCCGCAACACGGGCATGAAATACAAACCTGTGGTATTCGATACAGCAGCGCAAACCTCAAAAGGTTTTGACGCGGGCCGTTGCGATGCTCTAACAACCGACCAATCTGGTTTGTATGCGCTACGTTTGAACTTAACTGATCCTAACGTCGCGGTTGTATTACCTGAAATCATTTCTAAAGAACCACTTGGGCCCGTTGTTCGTCAAGATGATGACAAGTGGTTTAACGTGGCGAAATGGACTCTCAATGCGATGGTTAACGCAGAAGAGTACGGTATTACCTCAAAAAATGCAGATGAAATGCTTAAATCTAGCGATCCTAATATCAAACGCATACTTGGCCTGGATGGTCCTAAAGGTAAAGGTTTGGGCATTCGCGATGATTGGGGATACCAAATTGTAAAACAAGTCGGTAACTATGGTGAAAGTTTTGAACGCACTGTAGGTAAAGGTTCTCCACTACAAATCGCACGAGGTGCAAATGCGTTGTGGAATGCTGGCGGCTTTATGTACGCTCCACCACTTCGTTAATAGTCACACAATCCCAAATAGGCGGTTTTAACCGCCTTTTTGGAAAAATGGATTTGAGGTTATAGTTGTATGAAACCTACTAAAACTATTGCGGCTAGCTCAGGAGCTCCCTCGGCTAAAAGCGCAAATTTGTTCTACAATCCTACTTTTCGTTCAGTCGCCTTTCAAATTATTGCTGTTCTCGTTCTGGTTTTTTTCTTTTACACCATTGTGACCAATGCACTCTCTAACTTAAGCTCTCGAGGCATTGCCACGGGGTTTGACTTCCTAGATCAAGAAGCTGGCTTTGGGATTGGCCTTACTTTGATCGAATACAATGAAACCTTTAGTTATGGGCGAACTTTTATCATAGGTTTACTCAATACCGCGCTAGTTTCTTTTTTAGGCGTTGTATTTGCCACCCTTTTAGGTTTTTTTATCGGTATTGCTCGTCTCTCTTCCAACTGGTTAGTCAGTCGACTTGCTGCTGTGTATATAGAAATCTTCCGTAATATTCCTTTATTACTGCAAATTTTCTTTTGGTATTTTGCCGTGTTACAGGCTCTACCATCGCCTAGGCAAAGCATGCAGTTAGGGGATTCTATTTTTCTCAATGTACGTGGTCTGTTCTTCCCCGCTCCCATTTTCGAAAGTGGCAGCACATTTATCTTTATTGCCTTTCTTGCTGGCTTACTAACCACCTTAATTATTGGCATTTGGGCTCGAAACAAACAGCGTTTAACAGGTCAGCAGACGCCTATGGGTAGAATTGCGGCTATCTTGTGCATCCTACTTCCTGTCATTGTGTACTTTGCTATGGGCCGTCCAGTGTCAGCAGAGTATCCACAACTGCAAGGGTTCAACTTCCAAGGTGGCATCAGTATTATCCCTGAGTTAGCCGCACTGCTGATTGCACTGAGTATTTATACGGCCGCATTTATTGCCGAAATTGTCCGTTCTGGCATTAATGCGGTGAGCCATGGCCAATCCGAAGCAGCAATGTCATTAGGATTATCTCGTTCAAAAACATTAAAACTCGTGGTCATTCCTCAAGCGCTGCGCATCATCATTCCGCCACTCACCAGCCAATATCTGAACTTAACCAAAAACTCATCATTAGCGATGGCGATTGGCTACCCTGATTTGGTTTCTGTTTTTGCCGGCACAACGCTCAATCAAACGGGTCAAGCGATTGAAATTATTGCGATGACTATGGGTGTTTACCTCACTCTCAGTTTGACGACATCAGCATTAATGAATATCTATAACCGTAAAGTTGCTTTGGTGGAGAGATAAGATGAAAGTACATCAGTTTCAACCTAACTTGCCACCGCCAGCCAATACCGTTGGCTTCATTGGGTGGCTGCGCAAAAATCTTTTTAATAACGCACTCAATTCCATCGTTACACTGATCTTAGGGTATTTCGTCTTCTGGCTTGTTTGGCATACGGTCGATTGGGCGATTATTAATGCAGATTGGGTAGGTACACAACGTAGTGATTGTACTCGTGAGGGGGCGTGTTGGGTGTTTATTAGCGTACGCTGGGATCAGTTTATGTATGGATTTTATCCAGAAGCTGAGCTATGGCGACCTCGCCTCTTCTATTTCACTCTTGCTATTTTTAGTGCGTTGCTCGCCTATGAAAATACACCGAAAAAAACGTGGATTTGGTTGTTTTTTGTCAACATCTACCCATTTCTTATCGCGGCGTTACTCTATGGCGGCTTTTTCGGCCTAGAAGTGGTTGAAACGCATAAGTGGGGAGGCTTATTAGTTACGCTGATTATTGCCTTAGTTGGGATTGTTGTCTCGTTACCGATTGGCGTTGTACTGGCGTTGGGCCGGCGTTCCGAGATGCCCATTATTCGCAGCCTATGTACCGTTTACATCGAGGTTTGGAGAGGTGTGCCACTGATTACAGTTTTGTTTATGGCATCCGTTATGCTGCCTCTGTTCCTCTCGCAAGGCTCAGAAACGGATAAATTGGTTAGAGCATTAATTGGGGTGGTTATGTTCAGTTCGGCTTATATGGCAGAAGTGGTTCGTGGTGGTTTACAAGCGATACCTAAAGGTCAATACGAAGCCGCCGATGCGTTAGGTTTAAGTTACTGGAAAAAAGTCGGTTTGATTATTTTGCCGCAAGCACTGAAGATCACGATCCCATCTATCGTTAATACCTTCATTGGCCTATTTAAAGATACCAGCTTAGTACTCATTATCGGGATGTTTGACGTGCTCGGTATTGGACAAGCTGCCAATACCGATCCGGATTGGTTAGGCTTTTCTACTGAAAGTTATATATTTGTCGCGTTAGTGTTCTGGGTGTTCTGCTTTTCTATGTCTAGATATTCGATATGGCTTGAAAACAAACTCCATACTGGTCACAAACGATAACTACAAATCAAGGACGTATTATGACGCAGCAACGCAACCTCGCACCTTCTGAAGAAATCATGATTCAGATTAATGATATGAATAAATGGTACGGTGAATTTCATGTACTAAAGAACATCAATCTTACCGTTAAAAAAGGCGAAAAGATCGTTATTTGTGGCCCTTCAGGCTCAGGGAAATCGACCATGATTCGCTGTATTAACCGTTTGGAAGAGCACCAAAAAGGACAAATCGTCGTCGCGGGCAACGAACTGACGGAAGATCTTAAAAATATCGAAGCTGTGCGACGCGAGGTCGGTATGTGCTTCCAACATTTCAATCTTTTTCCACATTTAACCGTGTTAGAAAACTGTACACTCGCTCCAATTTGGGTAAAAAAGATGCCTAAAGGAGAAGCTGAAGCGGTTGCGATGAAGTACTTGGAACGCGTAAAGATTCCTGATCAAGCAGACAAATATCCCGGTCAACTTTCTGGCGGTCAGCAGCAACGAGTTGCGATTGCACGCTCATTGTGCATGAACCCACAGATTATGTTATTTGATGAACCAACATCTGCACTTGACCCGGAAATGGTACGGGAAGTATTAGATGTTATGGTTGAACTCGCAGGAGAAGGCATGACGATGCTTTGTGTTACCCATGAGATGGGCTTTGCTAAAGAAGTGGCCGATCGCGTTATTTTCATGGATGCTGGTGAGATCATTGAAGAAAATAACCCTGTTGAATTTTTTGAAAATCCTCAATCCGATAGAACGCGCAATTTTCTCTCTCAAATTCTCCATCATTAATGGATTAACGACCAACAAAGAGAGAGGTGAACATCACCTCTCTCTTTGTTTATGATCATAGACACATGGTGTTACACATTCTTTAAC